>JAFZQP010000027.1 GCA_017620345.1 Lachnospiraceae bacterium | reverse complement strand
GATCGAACTGACCGAGGATACGCTTATCAGCGATTATATAAGCGATAAAGGGAGTCTGACTTACAATCCCGCAAAACTGGTCCGGGATTATATGGAGGATGAGAACTTTCCCGCAAGGCTTCTGTTGCACGTTATATTCCATAACATCTTCATGCATTATTCGCGTAAGGATATCGCAAACGAAGAGTATTGGGACATCGCATGTGATATTGCCGTCGAGAACGCGGTTCTTGCAATGGATGACAGCTACGGAAGACTGTCTGACACAGACGTGCAGACAACACTTGCGAAACTGAACAAGTGGGTACCGAGGCTATCAGCGGAATATCTCTATCGTGAGTTTATGGTGGGAGGAATATCCTCCGATTCGGCAAAGGACTATGCGAGACTCTTCTCCCTCGATGTTCACCGACATGGGTCGGCAGAGAACAAAGAGGAGATCACGATATCCGAAAAGGACTGGGAAAGAATAGCAAGGCGGGTGGCTGCCGAACTCAAGTCATTTTCGAAGGACGTTAAAGGTAAGGACACGATCCTCCTGAATATCAAGGAGGCAACGCGCAAGACATACGACTACGATGACATCGTCAGCCGGTTTGCGGTGATGAGCGAGGAGATAAAGATCAATCCCGATGAGTTCGACTATATCTATTATATGTACGGACTGTCGGAATATAAGAACATGCCTTTGATCGAACCACTGGAATACACGGATGAGAAGAGCATCAGAGAATTCGTTATAGCGGTCGATACTTCCGCATCCGTAAGGGGCAAAATGCTCGATGGATTCCTCGCAAGGACATACGATATCCTGTCCGGGTCCGTATCGTTTTCACAGACGATGAACGTGCATATCATCCAGTGCGACAGCGACATAACGAGCGACACGGTCGTAACCGACAGATCGCAGCTTTCCGCCATAGCTGAAAACCTTAAAGTAAGAGGATTCGGCGCAACCGATTTTCGCCCCGTGTTTGAGTATGTCGGAGACATGATCGCAAAAAGGGAATTTACGAACCTGAAGGGGCTTATTTATTTCACCGACGGGTACGGTATATACCCGGAAGCTCCTCCGCAGTATGACTGCATGTTCGTGTTCGACAGGGAAGATGATTTTCGCCCGCCTGTACCGGCCTGGGCAGTTGTCACGATTCTTGAATCGTGACAGGCAGAGCGCCGTATATCATGCATAGAATATGCGTGATGCCGTCCGGCGAGGACTGAGCGGGTACGGCAGATTAAAATGGTGACAAAATGAATATTAAGGAAGCCAAAAACTACATAAAAGACACTATAAGCGCATATCTGAAGAAGGACGAGTTCGGGGATTACAGGATCTCCGTTGAAAAGCAGCGTCCGATATTCCTGATCGGTGCACCGGGTATCGGAAAAACGGCGATAATGAGCCAGATTGCGGAAGAACTCGAAATTGCACTTGTGAGCTATTCGATGACTCACCACACAAGACAGTCGGCTTTGGGACTCCCGTTCATTAAGGAAAAATCATATGCCGGGAATACTGTCAGCGTATCGGAATACACGATGAGCGAGATCATAGCGAGCATCTATGACACGATGGAGGAATCGGGCGTAACGGAGGGGATACTGTTCCTTGATGAGATCAACTGTGTCTCCGAGACGCTTTATCCTTCAATGCTTCAGTTCCTTCAATACAAGGTATTCGGAAAGCATTGTGTGCCGAAGGGATGGATCATAGTAACTGCAGGTAACCCGCCGGAGTTCAACAAGGCTGTCAGGGAGTTTGATGTCGTAACACTCGACAGGCTCAAGGTCATATCGGTCGATGCGGATTACCCGGCCTGGAAAGCATATGCCGCAACACGAGAGGTACACGGAGCGATAACAGGATTTCTCGACAGCAACAGGGACAGTTTCTATAAAGTAGAAACGACCGCTTACGGTAAGAAATACGTTACCGCCAGGGGCTGGGAGGATCTGTCCGACATTATCAAACTTTATGAGGAAGACTGCAAATCCGTCAATGATAACCTGATATCTCAATACATCACGGATGAGAAGATCATTAAAGATTTCTCGGCATATTACGATCTGTATAACAAGTATAAAAAGCAGTATGACGTCGAGGAGATATTTGCCGGGAAGGTCAAGGAGAGTACAAAGGAGGCCGCACAGGCTGCCCCGACGGATGAGCGACTGGCGCTTACCGGACTTCTTGCCGACACACTCAGGGCTGAGGTATCAAAGATATTGACAAAACAGCGTATTCTCACAAGGATAAGGCCTCATATGGCTTCGCTTGCCGACATGTCCTCAAAGGATGAGGCGGCGGAAAAACTGGATGAGCTCGCCGGGAGTATCCGGGCAACACTTTCAAGGAAATCGAGAGCAGGATCACTCTCCGCTGCCGAAAAAACGATAAACAAAAAGACCATTAAACTATGCACGGATATGAAGAAGTGTATTTCGGAAGGCAGATCGGTCAAGGAGATCTACAATGAAAAGATATCAGAGCTTCGATCGGATGTTGAGAAAGAACAGAAGAGAATAGACAATCTGTTTTCGGGAATGGATTCGATCTTTGGATCCGACAGCAATGAGATGCTTGTTCTTGTGACCGAGCTTACCTTAAGCGAAGATATTTCCGAGTTCCTGTCCGGTTTCGGTTCGGCATCTTATGAAAAATACAGCAGCATACTTACTGTCGCCGACCGTGCGGATACGCTCCGGCGCGAGATAAAAAAGACACTTGATGAACTGTAACAGACCGATAGAAAATAAGGAATTCCTGTCCGATAAAACGATCAGGCAGGTAACGATAGAAGCCGGGGTTGATCACATCGGTGACTGGGCCTTCGCAAAGTGTACAAACCTTGAGAGGGTAACGCTGGCTTTTGATTTTCGCCCGGGCCTCTTCGGGCGGGATGTTTTCAAAGGATGCGCTAAGCTGTCATATATCGGGTTTGCCGATACGGATGAAGAGACTGCAAGACTGCTGGCGCTTGCCGCGAACAAGCTTCCCTATGATCATCTTATACGAAGTGATGATATCGGACAGATGAGCTGGTACGAAAAATGGGACATCTGCCTTGCAACTACGCTCAAAAGCGATGACGCTGAGGCGAAGATGAGTGCGGCTCTTTGCGGTGAGGAAGATATCTCCTACGATGACATCGGTTCTGTTGACGGCGAGATGAGCGGCGAGAGCGAGGAATACCTGCACCGTGAGGCATACAGAAAGTGCAGCCTCTGTTACACCAGACTTATAAATGACAGGTATCTGTCCGATGCAACACGAAGACTCATAGAAGATCACATCATATCAAACAGGTTCGGTGAAGGATGTGGCTACGCATTCACTACGATCTTCGAGGAATGCGACGGGGACATTGATCATCTTCGGCGCTACCTTGATATCGTCCGCCCCGACAGGCAGACGATCCTTGAAATGATATCGGCCCTTCCGGCAAAAGATGTCGCAGCCAAGTCTTATCTTATCAAAGAATCCGGAGGGGATGATGTCCTCTCGGATATGATGCTGTGAGCACATATTTATTGGAAAACTTGAAGAACCCTGCGACAGGGTTCTTTTTTATGCTTGATTATAGTAAGAAAATGCAATATTATAGTTATAGAATAGCAGAATATAGTTAGGATGATAATAT
>JAFZQP010000026.1 GCA_017620345.1 Lachnospiraceae bacterium | reverse complement strand
TGATACGTGACTGGATAGTCTTGAAGTTTGTAAGCATACCTCCAAGCCATCTCTCATTGACGTAGAACATTCCGCAACGCTCTGCTTCAGACTGTACTGCATCCTGAGCCTGCTTCTTGGTTCCTACGAAAAGAATCGTTCCGCCGTTTGCAACGATCTCGGATACCGCATTATACGCATCGTCGACCATCCCAACAGACTTCTGAAGATCAATGATATAGATACCATTTCTCTCCATGTAGATGTACGGAGCCATCTTAGGGTTCCATCTTCTTGTCTGGTGTCCGAAATGCACACCTGCTTCCAATAACTGTTTCATGGAAATAACGCTCATTTTTCTACCTCCTGGTTTTAAGCTTCCGCACGCTTCAAACTGTGACAGCAGCCCGCGAGCACCGGGCACCGGCCGCACATCAGCGTACGTGATTATTTGCAACTTTCATAATGTAGCATATTCTCTGTGCTAATGCAAGCATTAATACAGCGATCTCTAAGGATTTTCGGTTACGGTCAGTTTCTCGACGCGGCGCTCCTCGGCTTCGGTGACCTCGAAATGATACTTCCCGTAATCGAAGCAGTCGCCCTTTCTCGGAAAATCCCCTGTATATTCGATAGCCCATCCGCCTGCAGTCTGGGATTCGAAGTTGAATTCATCCTCATCGATCGTCAGACGCTCCAGAAAATCACCTATCGGCATGTCGCCGTCTATTATGAGTTCACCGTTTCCGGCCTCCACTACCTCTTCTTCGATCTCATCGTTATCATCCCATATATCTCCGACGATCTCTTCAAGGACATCCTCCATCGTAACGATACCGAATGTTCCGCTGTATTCGTCCGTTACTATCGCCAAATGCTGTCTGGCATCTTTTAGCACATCAAGGACATGCGGAAGCTTCGCAGTCTTGTACACGAAACACGGCTCCTTCATCAGTCCTGTGATATCCGGATCCTGTCCGGAGGCAACAGCCTTAAGATAATGGTTAAGATGCAGCACACCTATCACGTTATCGATACTGTCTCTGTATACCGGCATCCTGCTCTTGTGTGAGCGTTGTATTGTTTTCATGATCTCTTCAGTCGGATCATCGATATCGATCGCCTCTATATCTACTCTGGCTGTCATCACATCCGAAGCTGACACATCTGAAAAATCAATCGCTGCCGATACTATCTCAGACTGCTCCGCATCAATGACGCCCTCATCCTCGGCGGTTTCGATTATTGCCTGAAGCTCATTGGCGGCTTCTTCCTCGTCCGACTTTTCCATGCCCTTTTTAAACGGCAGCGTGATCAGTTCGGTTATCTTAACTACCGGGATATTTACCGGCCACAGAACGTAATACAGGAATACTATTGTCCCGGAAAGCCCCTTTGCGATCGAGTTGGAATGTTTTTTACTTATGATCTTCGGTATTGTTTCGCCGAATATGATTATAAGGACTGTCACGATCATAGCGATCAGCCAGTTAAGCTCATCCGATCCGGTGAGCAATATTATGTAAACCGTACTCAATGAGGATGCGGCTATGTTTACAAGATTGTTCGACAGAAGAATCGTGCTGAGTGTGTTATCAAATGACCGATTCAGCCATATGGCACGCTTTGCTCTCTTATCACCGTCTTCGGCCTCATTTTCCATCCTGACCATATTGCAGGAGCTTATGGCCATCTCTGCTGCCGAAAATACACCCGAGAGGATGATGCACAGTATTATTCCGATACCAACAAGGACCAGCTGCGTCATGGCGTCACCTCCGGTCCGGCATCTTCTGCCACTGTTTCCTTTGTTTCTTTTGTCTCCTTTACATCATCACGTTTCATCAAGGTTATCTTGGCAGACAGCACTCTGTTGTTCGACACTTCCTCAACCCTGATCTTAAGGTTGTTATACTCAAAGGAATCTCCCCTTTTGGGAATCTGTCCAATCTTCTCAAATATGAAATCGGCAAGAAGGAGATTTGTGAACCTGTCTTCCACCGCCTCATCTTCTTCTTCATAACCAACTGCTTCGAACGCATCAAGAACGGTTTCATCACAGCTGGCGATCACCGTATCAGCCGAAAGCTTGACTATGGGCTCCTTGATCTCATCATCTTCGTCCCATATCTCACCCACGATCTCTTCTATGATATCCTCTATCGTGACCATACCGGCCGTACCGCCGAAGCCGTCAAGCACGACCGCAACATTGTACCTGCCCGCAGTCATGTTATCGAACAGTTCATCTATTGGCATGCTCTGATGGGCAAAATACACATCATCCGTCATTCTCTTGATATTCGGTATAGTCTTGCGTGATATATAGGATTTGAGAAATCTGCGAAGACGCATTACGCCCACAACTTTATCAACGGTCCCGTCATAAACGATCAGGCGGCTGTGATTTTGTCCGAGCAGTTCATTTAATATCTCTTCAGGAGCCATATTGATATCAACACCTTCGATATCAACTCTCGGCGTCATAATGGAGCCCACGGTCAGATCTCCGAATGAAAGTGCCGATGAGATCAGTTCGCTCCTTTCCTCATCAAGGCTTCCTTCTTCGGTCATATCTTCGATTATGTCGTATATCTCTTCTTCCGTAACGGATACCTCACTCTGATCACCGCCGAAATGAAGCGCCAGCCTGCCTATCCCAGACAGCAGGAGCGTGAACGGTTTCAGCACTCTCATGAGCACAACAAGAAGCCCTGCACACGCAAGGCTGGATCTTTCACTTGTCTTCTTACCGATACTCTTGGGAAGCATCTCGCCTGCGAAAAACATGGCGAGCGTAACGATAAAAGTAGATGCCGTGACCGCGGTAAGCCCCCATTTTCTCGTGACGAACACGGTCACGACAGAAGCTGCCGCAATATGGGCTATGTTGGTACATATGAGAAGCGTTGCTATCGCATCTTCAAAGTTATCAAGCACATACATGACGCTTTTGGCCCGTACGTCGCCTTTTTCAAGTCTTACCTTGATCCTGTTGCGTGATACGCTTGCTACAGCGGTCTCGGTAAGGGCAAAATATGCTGATGCGATAAATAACAATAAAACTATGATCCAAGATCGACTGTCAGGATCCATGATTTTTAAAAGTTCACCTCAACTTTCGGGTTTAATGCGTTAACTATATCAGATACAGGTGTCATATTCAAGGGTTGGAGGCAACAGGATATCTTCTTTACCAGACTGCAATCCTGTCTTCGGGGGCAAGATACATTCCATCCCCCTCTTTAATGCCATATGTCTCCATGAACTCGTCAAATTGCTGCACGGTAACATTCCCCCGAAGATACGTCAGAGGATGACCTCTTTTGTGTATCATTTTGACTATTCGCTCCTTGGAACTGACTTCCGCATACAATCGTTCATAAGTCTTAAAGAACAGATCGTAATCAAAGTTCTCCTCTTCCTCAGCCATTTTGAGCATACATTTGAAGCCTGCCAGATCGGCTATGGCCTCGGTCTGTATCAACGTCCCGTGATACTCGCTGCCATCATCAAGCGGTACGACTCTGTCATAAAATTCTATGAGTTTATCTGTTCGTTCACGAAAGGCATCCTTATCCTCCTGTGTCCACCAGTCCCTGAGGTTTCCGTCTCCATCATACTGTGAACCTTTCGTATCAAAGGCATGGCTGATCTCGTGCCCTATAACTGCTCCAAGCGCTCCGTATTTCTGCTCCAGTTTCATATCTTCGGAATATGTATAATCACAGAAGAATCCGGGCAGGATATTAATGGAGTTGTCACTTCGATCGTAATAACAATTGGTGTCCAGCACATCCACTACCCATATCTCATCGTCCTTCTTTGTATTGATCTTTGAGATATTCTTCTTCTCTGTCGCCTCTTTATTATCCATGACAGCATCAAAATAATTTCCCCCGCTTTTTGCAGGTTTTACGCTGTATACGGAATAATCCTCCCATTTATCGGGATATACCGCATGTATCCTTACTTTTGAAAGCTTGTCTCTTGCCGCCTTAACTGTCTCGTCCGTAAGCCAGTCATTTTCCGCAAGCATCTCATCGTATGTTTCAATACAGTCTTTGCATAATTTCGTTATCTCCTGACGGATATTCTCATTCAGATACCTGTCGATGTACAATCGTGCAAAGCTGTCCGGAAAGGTTTTTTTCGTCTTAAGATAAGCCGCTTCTTCATCGGGTGCGCTCTCTGCGATCCCATTCTTTTTATTGTTGAGCTCCTGATATTTCCTGTAAGCCTGCTCATCAAGCAGTGAAATAAGAGAACCGGAGAACTGTACCAGCAGCTTCGCTTTTATGCCCTCAAGGTTTTCTTTCGTATACAGGCTGTTAAACCCTCTTACGGCGTCAGGCTCAGCAACGTCGATCAGTTTTGCCTCCGACCAGCCGTATTTTTCCATATAGGCAGGAAGCGGAAAATCAGGCGAAAGCTCTTTTAGTTCTTCAAAAGTAACTATATTGACAGAATCACTGACATATGACGTATCAGCCTTTTCAAGAGCTGTTTTTTCAAATGCCGCGATCTTTGTGTCAAGATCAAATGCCTGCTCCAGTATCTTATTCTGATCCTTCTCGGTCATTCCGAGGCGGGTCATCATATAGGAGGCACATCCCTCCACGTAAGCCTTCTCCCTCTCTCCGTTTGCCGTCATATTCACATATTCCGCAGGATCGGTCAAAAGAAGCGCCGGTACAGGTATGGTGACTTCATATACCGATGAATCAGTGGGACTGACGTCTACACCCGGTGTAATGATAATATCACCGAGTCTGTGATTTTCCTCAGACAGCATGAACTTTGTCATCTCATCGAGACTGTTTATACTCATAAGTTTCGCAAGGAATGGCTCCACCGGTTCGATCCCGGCATCATTACGGCTATCCCAGTCAAGAAAAAGCTCATAAAAATTCCTGATAAGATCGGCATCGCTCCCCGAAAGGCTCTTGTCATTCAGAAACTCCATACACCTTTTCTTAACGATCTTCTTACCGCCCACAATATTGGCTGTACTCGTTTCGCCCGGTCCGGGTCTTGTATCCCGCAGCCAGTCATGGTTTACCGCATAGTAAAAATCATCCTTATAGCTTTCGGTCACGTCCCAGCCAACCGCTCCGATGATGTTACTGTTGATCCACGGTGTCATGACCGTCTCATCGGTATCGGGGTTTTCGGATACTTCAGGGATCGCATAGGAAATCCTGCATCCGGTCAGGATGGTCATTATTGCTGCCATCAATACTGCTATGAGTCTTTTATTCATAATAACCATCTCCCAAAACAACTCATTCTATAATTAAAAATATCATATCATTTTCTCTTCTTCCATGATCTCCGCGATCAGGACCCGCTCGTCCATCGGATGTTTGACGCCTTTTATCTCCTGGTAATCTTCATGTCCTTTACCGGCAAGTACTATTATATCACCCGGTCTGCCGTTTTTGATACAGTAGCGTATCGCTTCTTTTCTGTCCGGGATCTCGACATATTCTCCGTCTGTTTTGTCTATGCCGGTCCTGATATCCGCTATTATATCGAGAGGCTCTTCATTTCGCGGATTATCGGATGTTATGACCGTAAGGTCAGCCAGTTTACCCGATACCTCTCCCATCTCAAATCTGCGGTCTCTTGATCGGTTACCTCCACAGCCAAACAGGCATACGAGTCTTGCCGGGTTATACTCACGAAGAGTGGTAAGAAGACTTTCAAGCGCCATTGCATTATGTGCATAATCTATCAGGAGCGTAAAATCATCGCTCACATGAACAGGTTCTATCCTGCCCTTCACGTGTCCTTTAAGTATCGCTTTCTGTACAGTCTTTTCATCGATACCGAGCTGATCGCACACGGCTCTCGCACACAGGCCGGTATATACCGAGAACTTTCCGGGCATATTGATACGTACCGGATAATTTGCCCTGCCGGTAACATCAAATTCCATACCAAGATGGGAGCCGCTCCCGACAAACTTTACATTCTCCGCCGAATAATCAAGTCCCTTTCCAAATCCGTATCTGACAACATCGCATGTACTGCCTTCCAGTATCCTGTCTATATGTTCATCATCCGCATTAACGATACCGATCCTGCACTGTCTGAAAAGCATCGATTTGCATGCGATATACTGCTCAAAACTGTCATGCTCGTTCGGACCGATGTGATCCGGTTCGATATTTGTAAAGATCCCGATGTCGAAATGTATACCAAGAGTCCTGTGCAGCATAAGCCCCTGGCTGCTGACTTCCATGACTACAGTATCGCATCCGCTGTCAACGACTTCACGCAGCATTTTCTGTAATACCGGGGAATCCGGTGTTGTATTTGCGGCAGGCTTATGCTCCGAACCTATTATAGTCTCTATTGTCCCTATGAGCGCCACCTTGCGGCCTGCCTGCTCAAGTATCGACCTGATCAGGTATGTCGTTGTTGTCTTTCCCTTTGTTCCGGTGATCCCTATCGTATAAAGCTTATCAGCGGGATAGTCGTAATGTGCACAGGATATGTGCGCCATGGCTGCTCTCGTTGAATCCACTTTTATGATCGTCGAATCCCCGGTATCCGGGCAGTCAAGCTCCGAAAGCGGCTTCTCCACCACTATAAGTGCCGCCTTTGCCCTGACCGCCTGTGCAACACACGTATGACCGTCAAAATTGGCTCCTTTTATACAGACATATACACAGCCTTCCGACAGTTTCCGGTTATCTGTCACAAATTCCGTATACTCCCCGTCCATATTTCCCGCGAGGACTTCATAATCAAAATCTTTACATACTTCTTTCAGACTTTTCATTTTTTTCACCGTTTGAACACAGATTAAACACAATTAACCGTTATCATATGAATCAGATAGTTGATGAACACTCACTATCTCCCCCTCATAAGATGGAAAAGGTCTCCTCCCCCGGAGGCCTTTTCTATTGTATTAAATATAATCCTTTATGATCAGTTGAAGATTCCTTCTTCCATTATACTCGTTAAATTCCGGCTGATACAGTATCGATACGCTCTTTCTCGAAGATAATTCCTCATATGCGGCCTCTGTCTCGCCAAAGAATACCGCATCCACTGTTCTTGTCCTGCCATCCGGGCCGGGCGCTTCGAGTACGAGTCTTAAGACATTTTTATTCTTTCCCATAAGGTTCAGGCTCCGAAGCGGCACATCCTTCTGCGCAAACAATGGTCTTGGATTGGCTACTCCATACGGTTCAAGCCTGTCAAGTTCAGTTACAAACCCGCTGTCTACATAAGATATGGGAAGTGGGATGTCTATCCGCATTTTCTCGATCAGATCATCATCGGTAAGAGTACATTGAGCGTTCAGTTCCTCCCGAAGCCTGTCTGCAGATCCTGCAGGCATGGAAAGGCCTGCCGCCATCTTATGTCCTCCGAACTTCGTGAACAGATGCCTGACCTTGCTCAGTTCATCATACATGGAATAAGCTTCTATCGATCTGCCGCTTCCCTTTATGCCTCCCTCGGCATCATCGGTCAGTACTATCGACGGCTTATAGAATGTTTCCCGCAGCCTTCCCGCTACGATACCCGCAAGGCTCTCGTGGCATTCGGGCATATACACGACAAGAACCCTGTCATCTGCATGATCATTCTCCACGATCCCAATGGCCTTATTGGTAAACGCCTGCGTCATGTTCCTGCGGCTTTCGTTGATCCTGACAAGTTCCCGGGCCTTTTTCAGCGCCTCATCGTGATCCTCTTCAAAAAACAGTTCAAGCGCCGCATCTGCCGTTTCCAGCCTTCCCGTGGCGTTAACACACGGTCCGAGGATAAAACCGATATGATATGCGTTAAGCCTCATGCCCTCAAGTTTCGTTGCCTCTATCAGTGCACGCATACCCGTATTGGTTGTGTTTTGAAGTATCCGAAGTCCATGCTTTACCGCAACACGGTTTTCATCTCTCAGCTCCATTATATCGCCGACCGTGGCAAAAGCGGCAAATGAAAGGAACTCTTCAAGAAGCGCATCCCGATCACCTATCATCTCACCTGTCGGATCATATCTGTAGAGACTGTATATGAACTTGTATGCGACCATAGCGCCGCATATCCCGTCAAAAGGATAATCACAGTCAGGACGCTTGGGATCGACCACGGCATCTGCAGGCGGGACTACATACTTTTTCTCCCCGTCTGCTTCCTCATAAGGTACTTCATGATGATCGGTAACGATCACGCTCATCCCCAGAGACATCGCAAGTTCTGTCTCCTTTGCGGCAGCTATCCCGTTATCGCATGTGATCAGCAGTTCTATCTCATCGTCATATGCTTCACGGATGATCTTTTCGTTGATCCCGTAACCGTCCCTGATCCTCTCGGGAAGCCTTACATCAACGATGCCCCCTGCTTTTTCTATCCCCTTTTTCAGGATATAGGAAGCGCACACACCGTCGATATCATAATCCCCTACGATCCTGATCGGGATCTGTGCCTCTATGGCATCGGCAAGTATCGAAACCGCGGTCTCCATATCCCTAAGGAGCCTCGGATCATGCATAGCCGACAGATCGCCGTTTAAGAACATATCAATCTCTTCGTCCGTCTTCGCGCCACGGTTGACGATTATACGCGCCAGGTACGGACTGATCCCGAACTCTTTCGCTATTTTGTTGAAATCGGCACCTTTTGCCGTTACGACCCATTTTTTCATATCTTAATTTGTTAATTATCAGGATACGGATCAGGTATTATATTTGTGACCTTGGAGTGAGTTTACTGCAACTTAGGTCGTGCAACATGCAGCAAATCCGCGACCGGATGGAGCGGATAGGCCGCCACCAAAAGGCATGGATGCCGGTTGGCGGCCGGTTGCGGAAACAGAGAAAACGAATCACGACCTTAGTTGCTGTTAACGAACGGAAACGGAACAAATATGATACCTGATCCGTATCCGTAAACTAAGTAATAAATTAAAAAAAGGGGCAGAACCTGCCCCTTTCAAGATCAATCTCAGTTCTTGGATACAACCTTCGTACGCAGGATATACCATATCGCACTTGCAAGGCATACCGATGAATACGTACCGCAGATGATACCGATCATGAGCGGAAGTGCGAATTCCTTGACGGAACTTACGCCGAGGATATAGAGCACAGCGACCATGACAAATGTCGTCAGCGATGTGAACAAACTCCTTGAGAGTGTCTGGTTGACCGCCTCGTTGGCAAGCTTGTCAAGGCTGTCCTTGGAGAAGGCGAGCTTCTCACGGATCCTGTCGAAGATAACGATCGTTGCGTTGATCGAGTAACCTACGATCGTAAGTATGCAGGCTACGAATGTCGAACCGACCGTGATCCTTGCAAGAGCATAGAACGTAACGACCACGAGAACGTCATGGAGCAGACAGATGACCGAACTTGCACCGAACCTGACATCCTTAAATCTGAACCAAATGTAAATGAGCATCAGGATGGTCGCGATGATGATCGCAAGGATCGCATCTCTGGACATTTCAGAAGAGATCGTGGAGCTGATCGTCTCAGCAACGATCTTGTCTGCTGCAACGCCGAACTCCGACTCCATCATATCATTGAATGCTTCTCTTTCGGTAACATTGAGCGCGCGGGTCTTGAAGATAACTTCATTCGAGCCCGTAACCTTCTGTACCTGAACGTTTGCATCGCCTGTTATCTTCTCGATGGAAGGAACAACCTTTGAATCTATGTCGGCAAGTGCCATATCTTCATTAAACGTAACATTTGTTGATGTACCGCCGAGGAACTCAAGGCTGTAGTTAAGAGCATGTTTTCCCATTGCGGAATTGATGATCATGGTGATGATACCTACGATGATCACTGCCGATGAAACGATTATGAATATCTTTCTCTTGTCTATGAACTCGATGATCTTATAATCTTTTGCTCTTCCGTAGAACTTCTCATCCTTGAGCCCGAGAGCATAGAACGAACGGAGTATGAGCTTTGTTACGAACAATGCCGTTATCATCGATACAACGATACCGAGAGCAAGTGTCTGAGCGAAGCCCTTGATCGAACCTGTTCCGATGACACCAAGAACGAGGGCTGCAATAAGTGTTGTAACGTTTCCGTCGATGATGGCTGAAAGTGCTTTCTTGTAACCTTCGTCTATAGCAGAACGTACACTCTTTCCGGCTGCTATCTCCTCACGTATTCTCGCAAACGTGATAACGTTGGCATCGACCGCCATACCTATCGACAGAACGATACCGGCGATACCGGGAAGTGTAAGTGTCATATCAAAGAAGTTTAAGCAAAATACCGTTATGAGACAGTACAGGACCAGCGCGATAGATGAAGCAAGACCCGGTACCAGATATACAATGCACATGAACAGTACGATGATCGCAAAACCGATGATGCCGGCCTTGAGCGATCTTGATATAGCCTCTGTTCCGAGCTGGGCACCTACAACGTTTGAACGGAGTTCTTCAAGTTCTATCTTCAGTCCACCGATACGGATCGTTGATGCAAGCTGTTCAGCCTCTTCAGGTGTCTTCTGACCGGAGATCTGCGCCATGCCGCCTGTGATGGCTGACTTGACAACAGGGATCGAGGCAGGCTTGCCGTCATAGTAGATCATTATCGTATCGTTTGTCGGAGCAGCTTCCGTTGTTGCCTCGGCAAATTTCTTTGTACCTTCGTCATCAAGCGTAAGTTCAACGACATATTCGGTATTACCCATGTCGTTCTTGATCGCACCTGCACGCGATTCCTTTACGTTGGAACCGGTAAGTACTATGGAACCATCCGCAGTGAGCTCTTCGATGCTCTTATTAAGGTTACCCATGGAATCATAGTTTTCGTTACCGCTTGAATCCTTATGCTTTATAAAATAGAGACTTCCGGGCTTACCGAGTTCTTCAAGGACCGCATTTGCATCCGACAGTCCGGGGATCTCTATATTGATCCTGTCAATACCTTCCTTGTAGACAAGCGCTTCCGTCGAGTATCCCTCTACTCTCTGCTGCAGCTTGTATATTGTATCATCCATATCTTCGGAAGAAGGAGTACCTTCACCTACTGCCTGATATGTGATACTGACACCACCTGCAAGGTCGAGTCCGAGATGGATCCCCTTTGCGGATCCTACAGCATCCACTCCGAGTCCGTTCATGACCATGTAGCCGAATCCGGCTATCAGGAGGAGCACTGCCACCAGCGCCACGATCGCATTTTGTTTCTTCATTGCTCTCTTTCCTTTCAAAACCTCTGTTTATATTATTACTCCGCGCATGCCGCCTTGATCATAATGGCTGTTTCCACACGCTTCTGCTGTAATTTACATCCTATATCATATACACCGTTTATATCGCCCGAGTAGTTATACGCGTTTGCCGCACAGCCTCCGCTGCAATAGTATTTTGCAAAACAGTTCCTGCACTCCTGCCTCGAATACACGTTGCAGCGCCTGAACTTCCCGGACAGTTCGGTATTTTCCACGCCCGTATCCACGTTTCCCATAAGAAAATCAGACATGCCGACAAACTGATGGCAGGGATACAGATCACCGTTAGGTGCAACAGCCAGATACTCCGTACCCGAGCCGCAACCTGATATCCTCTTATATGCACACGGACCGCCGGATAAGTCTATCATAAAATGGAAGAAATTAAAGCCCTTTCCTTCCTTTTTACGTTTGAGCATGTACTTTGCAAGTATATCATACTGTTCGCACAGTTTGGGAATATCTTCATCCCTGAGAGAATAATCCTCTGAAAGCGGCGCAACTACCGGTTCTACCGAAATCTGCTCAAAACCAAGTTCTGCGATGTGCTTAACATCTTCCGCAAAATCGGTGTTATACCTAGTATAAGTTCCCCTGACGTAATAATTCATCTGGTCGCGGGACTTTGCTGCCTTGATGAACTTTGGAACGATCTGATCGTAACTTCCCTGTCCGCCGCGCCTCGGCCTCATTCTGTCATGGACTTCCGGGCGCCCGTCAAGTGACAGGACAAGGTTTCCCATCTCTTTGTTGGCAAAATCCAGTATCTCATCGTCGAGCAGAACGCCGTTAGTAGTCAACGTGAATCTGAACTTCTTGTCGTACTTGTCCTCAAGGCTGCGACCGTACTCTACAAGCTGCTTTACGACCTCGAAATTCATCAGCGGCTCACCGCCGAAAAAATCAACCTCGAGATTCCTGCGATTCTTTGAAGATCTGACAAGAAGGTCAAGTGCCTTCTTTCCGACCTCAAAACTCATAAGCTGGCGGTCTCCGTGGTACTCGCCCTCACCGGCAAAACAGTACCTGCACGCAAGATTACAGTCATGCGCCACATGAAGGCACAGCGCCTTGAGCACGGGTTCCCTTCCTATGATCCCGGCGATATTATCCTCAAACAGATCATCGGTAAACAGCCTCTCGTCTTCAATAAGATAAGCCGTCTCCTCATAAGCCTCTCTGATCAGCTCTTCATCGTATGATGCAAGCTTTTCTTTCAGGTAACTTCTTATTTCCTCGTACGCAACTGCCTCGATATTATCTTCGTCAATAACGGTCCTTATGCTGTTTGTCTTCGAATACTCATCAAGTACCCTGACAAGATCATATACAATATCATCAACGACATGAACACTTCCGCTCTCAACGTCCATGACGATATTAAAACCGTTGTTTTTGTACTGGTGTACCATATGTCTCCCTCATCGATGCTAGAGCACTAAAAAAGCCCCCGATGAGAGCTTTTTTAAGGTCGATATGGTAACTACTGTGCTTTTTCGCAGCTTTGGTTACCTACTGTGCAAGAGGTCTTGCACGCTGACTGGCATGATGTCTGACACTCGCCGCATCCGCCTTTCTTCATCGACTTCTTAAGGTTTCTTGTCTGCAGACTCTTAATATGCTTCATAAACTACCTCCGGTTTTATGAAAAACTTTACAGTACATTTATCAATCGGGTGAAATTATATCACACACATAATACTTTGAAAAGCAATTTTTCTTATTGCGTGAGCATGTACAAAATGGCGATTATCACTATGGCTATAAGAATAGCAAGGAACACACGCCAGCCCGATATCGGATAATCACCGCCCACCTTACCTGACTGTCCGTTGACGATGAACTGATATACCTTACCGTTATACTTAAAGCATGACAGCCACACCGGCAACATCAGATATTTGTAGGTTATATGCGAAAACTGGGTTGTTGCCCTGTAATTCCTGACATGGTCAGCATTATACTGACTGCGGATCTTACTCTCAATGGCAGACTGGAGCCTGCTGCGGATGAAATCCTTGGCTTTCTCCCATGCATCCTTAAGACCTACAGAATATCTCTCAGCCATGAATCCTGCCAGATATTCAGGCTTATATGACTTGTTGTCCTTGGTGTCGAAAGGCTCTACCTTACGGAGCATGTTGATATTCTGGTCCCCCGTTCCCGCAACAAGCTGGTCATCTATGAACTCATTGTAGGTACCGCTCGTCCTGTGCCAGTCCGTTACGGTTCTCTTATTGTCACCTGAACCTTCAGTACGGTCTTTACCGTATTCCGCGGTATATTCCGTGACCGTATCAGCATCAAATGTCCAATAGGGAAGGTATATTCCCTTAAAAGCGTCTGCCTTTGCACTTCTCTTAGCCTCTTTAGGCGCGAACCACTTGCCCGACAGCCACTTGGTAAACTTCTCTCCCGCCTGTTTTGCGGTTATCTTGAACAGTACAACACCGTTCGGTGCAAGCGTCTTGACATCGCTTGCTTCCATAACCTGATTGGATCCGCAGTACGGACACTCATTGGCTACAGCCAGTGCATCATATACGGAAACGGCGCCGCATGACTTACATGTGACGGTCTTCTGGGATACACCCCAGTCGCAGTTACCCGTAAACTGAGCCGACTCAAAATCCTGCTCATCGGCAACCGATTCTCCCTCGGAATTCTCTGCCTTTATCGCCTCACTGTATCCACAATATGCACAATGAAGCCCGCCCGTTGACGGATCGAAATCCATCGTAGCCCCGCATTGCGGGCACTTACGATCGGTCTCCTTCATCGTAGTTGCTTTTTTTGCATTCATGATCTCTTCATAATCTGCTGCCATCTCATAACTCCTTACATTAATTCTTCATATGACTCCCCTGGATATTCTTCCTCGTCCGGGGACATGAAAACCTTTTTCTTTTCTTTATCGAAAAAGGCTATATTATACTTCTCGGGCAGATATACTGATATATCCTCACCCTCAACGCCCTGTTTGCCTGCCGATCTTAACACATCCATGACCGCGCTGTCAAAATCATCGAGTGTATCCGACGAAGAGTATGCGGATCCGTATCTGCTAAGAACGGATGAATCAAGCGGCTCAACGGCTTCTCCGGATTCTACGGCTCTCTTGATGTCATTCGAATAACTCTCGTTGATATACATGAACAGCTCTGTAGGAAGAGCGTTAGCGGCAAACACGTCAAACGCATCCGAATAATCATCAAACACGTCCTCATTTCCGGTCTCAAAGCATACTATTGCAAAATTGTACCACTCGGTAAGCGTTCCGCGGTCATTCGTATCACCGTTTGCATACATGATATTGAACGCAACGGACGGCACATAGTACTTACAGAACAGCATGTTCTTATCCTTGAGCGTGATCTCGTACTGATATACCTTTGCCGAGAACTCATGATCCATATTGGCATACGTCGTATTCTCTCCGATATGACCGTAATCTCCGATATCACCAAACAGTTCCTGGCTCTTCGCCTCCGCCAGTTCTTCAAGCTTTGTCACGGCTTCTTCGGATATATCATATTCATTCTTTATCTCAAACTTGGCCCCGGGATAACTCTGTTCAAGGAGCTGGTCAAGATAACTCTTCGGTCCGTCGTATTTGAAATAACTCATATAATGGGTTATATCACTCTCATTTGAACGGCTCTTTCCGGTCTCACTGATCTTATACCACAGCTTTCTGGGTGACAGATATGTGAACCTTACATCATTTTCCTCGTCAGATGCCGTATAGTTGAGCATGAACGGATAACGGTCACTGTATCCCTCATAATCCTTGTACATTTCCCTTACCGTAAGGTCTTCAGGCACTATTGCGGTAAACACAACATTTCCCGCATCATCGGTCTCGGAGACATAATCATAATATACTCCGTTATCATCCTTGACCGTTCTGTTCTCTGTTTCTGTATCCTCCTCCTCTTCAGGTTCGACTTCATCCTCTATCTCTTCATCCTCAATTTCTTCATCTTCTATCTCTTCTTCCTCGAACTCCTCATAGTCTTCCTCCTGGCTGCCGAGTCCGCTGACGGGCAACTGCAGATTGGAGATATCAAACCCATACAGGAAAAACAGGACAAGTCCGACAAGAACGGCAACAAGCCCGATCAGCATCGCAACGATCCTGCCTTTTGCCTTCTTGTTCTTGTTCTCCTCTTCGATCGTCTCCATCACCTCGATAGGATACATGGATACGTTCTCTTCGAGCGTAACGTCAGCTCCGCATCGGATACATGTTACCTGTGTATCTTCAAGAAGCGTTCCGCATTTTCTACAATACTTCATACACCCTCCGTCAATTCTTAAAATCAGAATGATAGAATTCTTTTATATTATCTGATGTAAACCCTTCTTTTTCAAGTTGTTCCTTCTGGAACTTCTTGTTCTTGTTCATCATCGATACAAGAACGACTTTTCCGTCCCCGCGAAGCTTTGCAGCCTCTTCCATTACCGATGATACAAAATCGGCGTCAGCGCCCTTTTCTATGAGGAATGCGTACTTTTGGCTGCTTCCCGGAACAACAAAGTTCTTATCGAGAAGGATCGTGATTATCCTCTCAAAACCGATCGAGAAGCCGCATGCGCATACTTTGTTGCCGGTAAATCTGCCGATCATCTCATCATATCTGCCGCCGCCGGCAACGCTTCCTCCGAACTCATTCATCGTTATCTCAAAAATGGTTCCTGTATAATAAGACATCCCGCGGACCAGAGTTGGGTCAAATTCTATGTTAAAATCAGCATTTTTTACTTTCTCCACACTGTTTATGATGCCGATGAGACCGTCGGCGCAGTCCTTATCAAGATGATCGCCGAGCTTATCCGCGATATCCCTGATAAACGAAACATCCGACCTGTCGCCTTCAAACAGTGCTATATACCTGTCAACGCAGTCTTTTGAATAGCCTGCAGAAACAAGTTCCTCAGCAACCCCGTCCTTTCCGATCTTATCCATCTTGTCAAGGATGATGAAGACGGTATCGAAGTCCTTTTCCTCGAACCCGCTGTATGATGCCATCGCCTTCAGTATCCTTCTGTCATTGATGCGGACGGTAAAATCCTTAAGATCCAATTTCCCGAGAAGCGTAGTAGTTGCCGTGATCAGTTCGATCTCGGCAAGGCTTGTCGGATCTCCGAGTATATCTATATCGCACTGTACAAACTGGCGGAAACGTCCTTTCTGAGGGCGGTCCGCACGCCATACGGGTCCTATCTGAAGCGCCTTAAAAGGAGCAGGAAGTTCTGCCGCATGACATGCGTAGAACCTTGAAAGCGGCAGGGTAAGGTCATACCGAAGACCTGAATCGGCAAGATCCTCCTCCTTTGAATCCGCGCCAAGCACAAGCTTTTCACCCCTTTTCAGGATCTTGAATATGAGCTTTTCATTCTCTCCACCCTGTTTTGATAGAAGGTTTTCAATATGCTCCACGGCGGGAGTCTCTATAGGCGTAAATCCGAATGTCTGATAAGTCTGTTTGACAAGTCCGGTCACATAATCCCTTATCTGCATCTCCGCAGGCAGTATATCCTTCATTCCTGTTGTCGGTTTTTTGATCATTCCCATGCTTTTTTCCTTTCGATCGTTTCATCTATCCGTTCGATATACAGTTTAACGTCCTTGACGTTCGCGAACCTTTCGATACGGTCATTTGCAAATACTCGTTTGGCTATCGTTGCGGCGCCCGCAGCGGCGATATCTTCGGTCTCTTCCATGATGATGACGTTATATATTCCAAAACACCCTTCCCTGGCATATCCGACATTTTCCAGATTGCCGCTCATGTTCTTCTGCCTGTACAGATAATAGGGCTTAAGGTCAAGGCTGCGTGCGCATTCGTCTGCCGCCTTCATCATCTCCGGGGTATTGGTGCTTGTGATATCGGGATGATCTTCCAAAAACCCTGCCATGGCTGCTGCCCTCTTGATAGCCAGCGAGTGTACCGTCAGACTGTCCGGGCCAAGCTCTCTTATCCTGTCGAACGTACATGATACGTCCGTCTCATCCTCTCCCGGAAGTCCGATGATAAGATCCATGTTTATATTGGAAAATCCCGCATTCCTTGCCTTATCAAATGCGGTATACACATCTTCGACCGTGTGTCTCCTTCCGATAAGATCAAGCGTTGCCTGATTCATCGTCTGCGGATTGATCGATATCCTGTCGACACCGTTTTGTTTAAGTGTCCTAAGTTTTTCATCCGTGATGCTGTCCGGCCTGCCCGCTTCAACGGTAAATTCGCGCAGCTTTGACAGATCAAACCGCATCCTGACATATCCGATAAGGTCAGCAAGCTGATCCGCGGAAAGTGTTGTCGGCGTTCCTCCGCCGATATATACGGCATCCGCACATCTTCCGCTATACTGCAGGCTGTACATATCGAGTTCCTTTTTCAGTGCATCAAGATACTCATCGGTACGCCCTTTCCACATGGCGATCGGGTATGAAGAAAACGAACAGTACATGCATGTTGTCGGACAGAACGGAATGCCTATATACAGACCGAACCCGTTGCCCGAAAGGCTGTCGATGATATCCGCCTCACGATGGGCTATACCTGTGGCAAGCTTTATCTTTTCATCAGAGCACAGGTAAACAGATCTCATGTATGATGCTATATGATCATCCGATCCGCCCTGCCTTATGAGCTTCATCGGCACCTTGACAGGCCTTATACCGGTCATCGTCCCCCACGGAAGTTTTTTCCCGGTGACTTCGGAAAGCACAGCATACAGCGTTCTTTTCAGGATGTTCTTGATATCGGACCTTGTAAGGTCATCATACCTATCCTCTTTTGCAACCGTATCATCCGTCAGAAAAGCGGTTACCCTGATGATCCCGGATGCCCGGTCATCTTTTTTTATATCGCCCGAAGATACATATACACTGATGTATTCTTTTTCCGGCATATCATATACTATCTTTACATCTTCGCCCGGATAAAATGCCTTGACGAGCGAATGGACATCATATGAATAGCCCGGACTGTTAAGAAATACGTACATAAGGATTATAGTTCTTCTCGAACTCTATGGTTGTCGAGTCTCCGTGACCGGGATACACCTTAACATCATCGTCGAACGTTTCGATCAGCTTCTGAACACTGTTCATGATGTCTTCCCCGCTTCCCGTCGGAAGATCGCTCCTTCCGATCGATCCGCGGAACAGTGTATCTCCCGAGAAAAGCCATTTTTCGCTTTCGATATAATAGCAGCAGCTTCCTATCGTATGTCCCGGGGTTGCAAATACCTTGAACTTAATGCCGGCGATCTCGATCTCATCCTGATCCGTAAGCAGTATATCGGGCTCCACGGTATAAGGACGTCTGATCTGTTCTGATGAATTCAGATATGCATTACGGCAAAGCTCGTCCTCGGCGGTCAGTGCATATACTTTGCAGCCTGATTTTTCCGCAAGCGAATGTACACCCATTATATGATCAAAATGTCCGTGAGTAAGCAGTATTCCGCGGACCTTTATATCGTTATCCGCCAGTTTTTCATATAACCCGTCCTTTGCGGGATCGATGACAACCGCTTCCATCGTCTCCGGATCATATATGAAATAGCAATTCGTCTCGACCATTCCGAGAACCATTTTCCCGACTTTTAATCTGTTCATCAGCCTGTTGTCCTTTCTATGTCCATAACACCTTTTACCATCCGGAGCTTATCTATAACCGTTTCAAGTTCATCCCTTCCAGACGTACAGAAGGTGACAGTGATCGTTGCGGTACCCTGTTTGCTCGTTCTGACGTTCATGCTGAGTATGCTGACGCCCCGCTCCGTGAGATATTTCGTAACATCCACAAGAAGTCCCTGACGATCCTGGGCAAATATATTGATACCGGCCTCAAACTTATCGGTGCACTCGGCTCCGGGAGTATTCTCCCACTCGGCTTCTATCAGTCTTGCTCTCTCATCTTCAGGAAGCGATATGATATTTACACAGTCGGTCCTGTGTATCGATACTCCGCGGCCGCGCGTAACGTATCCGACTATCTCGTCACCCGGGATGGGACTGCAGCATTTACTGAACCTTACTGCAAGATCATCCGTCCCCTGTATGGCCACTCCGCCGTTTGATCTGACTCTGAGTTTTCTTTGCGTTCCGGCTTCATTGACATCCTCAAGAAGTTCCTCATCCGACATGATATGAGGATGATCCTTGTCATAGAGTTCCTTCATCCTGTTGATGATCTGACCTTCGCGCAGTCCTCCGTGACCCACGGCAGCCCTTACGGCATCCCAGTCCCTGAAACCGTACTTGCGAAGCACCGCATTCATGTATTGCGGTATCATGATCTTTGCCGGATCTATCGAGTTGTTCTTACAGTATGCAAGAAGAAGCTCTTTACCCTTTTGGATGTTATCATCCTTAAGCTCATTTTTGAACCATTGATTGATCTTGGTCTTGGCCTGATTGGATTTGACGAGATTGAGCCAGTCACGGCTCGGGCCTCTTGAATTCTGCGAAGTGATTATCTCTATCCTGTCGCCGTTCTGTATCTTGTAATTGATCGTTGCAAGCTGTCCGTTTACCCTTGCTCCGATCATCTTGTTACCGACTGCGGAATGAATTGCATATGCAAAATCTATCGGATTGGAACCTGCGGGAAGCGTCTTAACGTCGCCGGTAGGCGTGAAGCAGTAGACCGTATCGGAGTACAGTTCCAGGTCGGATTTCAGAGTATTAAGGAATTCCTTGTTATCAGACAGATTGACCTGCCATTCAAGTATCTGGCGAAGCCAGCTCATCTTCTCGGCCTCGGATTCCTCGACTCTCTTTCCGTCAGAGTTTTCTTTATATTTCCAATGGGCTGCGATACCGTATTCCGCAGTCCTGTGCATTTCATGTGTTCTTATCTGTATCTCAAAAGGTCTGCCCGAAGGACCTATCAGCGTCGTGTGAAGGCTCTGATACATGTTGGGCTTGGGCATTGCGATATAATCCTTAAAACGACCCGGTATCGGCTTGTACATTTCGTGAATGACTCCGAGAGCCGCATAACAGTCCGGTATCGTATCAACGATTATCCTGACCGCGAACAGATCATATATCTGATCAAGTGTCTTGTCCTGGTTGAGCATCTTACGGTATATGGACATAAAATGCTTGACGCGCCCGTCAAGATCAGCCTTGATCCCGGCATTTCTGATATGTTTGGCTACATCTTCCACTATATCGGAAACGTATTTCTCACGCTCGGATTTTCTTATGTTTATCTTGTCCGCCAGATCATAATAGACCTCGGGTTCAAGGTATTTAAGCGACAGATCGTCAAGTTCGACCTTGAGTTTTGATATACCGAGACGCTGTGCGAGCGGAGCGTAGATATCCATTGTCTCCCTGGCTATCTCGATCTGTCTCTCCGGCGGCTGATACTGGAGCGTTCTCATGTTGTGCAGCCTGTCCGCGAGTTTGACCATGATGACCCTTATATCCTTGGCCATTGCCAAAAACATCTTACGAAGGTTTTCAGCCTGGTATTCAAGCTTGTCTCCGTTATATTTGATCTTCTCGAGTTTGGTCACACCGTCCACGATTATCGCAACGTAGTTTCCGAACTGGTCCCGAAGTTCCTCATCGGTTATGACCGTATCCTCCACAACATCGTGAAGGATGCCGGCTACGATCGTTTCTTTGTCAAGCTGGAGCTCCGCAAGGATTATGGCTACCGAAAGCGGGTGGATTATGTATGGCTCTCCGGATTTGCGGGTCTGGTTCTTGTGAGCCATATATGCCAGATTATAGGCTTTTTCGATAAGTGATATGTCGTCGGAAGGGTGATACTTCTGCACACGGTTAACAAGCTCCTGAAACAGCTGCTCAGGGCTTTGGTGTTCCTGTAATGCTTCAAAAGCACCGTCATCCAGTATCAGTTCTGTCATCCGGCTTTCCGACAATTGTGTTACGCTCCCAAAAATCCTTTTATTATCTCATCCTCTGCTTCTTCTTCCGTAAGTCCCAGAGTCATAAGTTTCATTATCTGTTCACCTGCTATCTTGCCGATAGCGGCCTCATGTATGAGATTTGCATCGGCAGATGCCGCAGTAAGTGCAGGCATTGCATTTACACGTCCGTTTCCCGAAAGGATCGCATCGCATTCGGAGTGTCCTTTGCATCTGACTTTTCCGTTTATCACAGATCTGTACTCCTGTACGGAATCGTCCTTTGCAACGCTCCTTGATATAAGATCCACGTTCGAATCGACGCCGTCAAGATCCACTTCAAATTCCGTTTTGGCACTTTCCGATCCGGTCGTCTGAATGCTCTCATGTATTACAAGGCTGGCGCCTGCGGCAAGCTTCGCTTTTGTATCCCTTGTTGTTTTGGAAACGCCCCGAAGCTGAAGTGTTTCCATTTCAAGCACCGAATTATCCGCCAGTTCCGCATAAGTCACCGGATCTATCACACGCTCTCCGGTTCCCTTTCCTATACCTATATGCTTTTCCCTGTATATCACATGTGAACCCTCTTCGAGGAAAAACCTGTGTATACCGTTATGCGCAGAGCCTTCCTCGCCGTCGGTATGCACGCCGCATCCTGCAACTATTACGACGTCTGCGCCGGTCTGTACGTGAAAATCATTATATACTCTGTCATTCACATCGCTTTTGGTCACGCACGCCGGGATATAAACAGTCTCGCCCTGCGTCTTTGAGGATATGTATATATCGATACCCGGCAGGTCCTGTTTCTTAACGATCCTGATGTTATCGCTGTTGCGAAAGCTTATGCATTCTCCGTCTTCCCGGAGTGAATAGGCGCCGTCAAATATACCGTCCCAGTCCGTTATCTCTTTTAATATCTGCTGTGTTATTTCGTTCATTTCCATGGTCAAAACATCTCTTTTCCCTTGGGGCAATATGCTTTGATACTACTGTTTCCGAGTGTGGGAAGCACTTCGTCTCTCGAGCCCTTCTGCGTGATCACACCGTCTTTTATGACAACTATATCATCCGCTATACCAAGTATCCTCTCCTGATGCGAGATTATGAGAAGAGCCCTGTCTTCTTCCTTCTTGAGTGTCTCAAAAGAATCTATAAGGCTGCTAAAGCTCCACAGATCTATACCGGCCTCCGGCTCATCAAACACTATATATTTTGCAGGTCTTGCAAGCACCGTTGCGATCTCTATCCTCTTCATCTCGCCGCCGGACAGAGTCGAATCCATGTCGCGGTCCATGTATTCCCTGGCACACAGACCAACCTTTTCCAGTATCCTGCACATCTTCATCTCTGACATCTCTCCGCCGGCAGAGATGCTCATCAGTTTTCTGACCGTAACGCCCTTAAAACTGACCGGAGACTGAAAAGCATATGCTATTCCCTTTTGAGCCCTTTCGGTCACGGACAGTCCGGTGATATCTTCCCCGTCAAGAATGACAGAACCCGATGTGGGTACGTATATACCGGCAATAAGCTTTGCTATGCTCGTTTTGCCGCCACCGTTTGGACCGGTTATAACGGTAAGCTTTCCCGGGCTCACATCAAATGATACACCGTTTATCAGGTTTTCTTTTTCGGAAAGATCGAGCTTAATATCTTTGAGACTTAACATATCATTGTCCTTAATACTACAAAGCCCCAAGGCTTGCTACGCAATCCCTGAGGCCGATCATACAATAACATAACAGCTCGTAGGGGAATCGAACCCCTGTTTCCGCCGTGAGAGGGCGGCGTCTTAACCGCTTGACCAACGAGCCGTACTTGACCATATTATACGAATTGGAAGAAAAAAGCAAGCAAAATATTGCCGGGCAGTGATCACTTAAAGTATCTGAGCATTGAAACCGGCAGCAATACCGTTGTATCCGTTGTCTTCACCGAAGGAATGTTGACCGTGAACGCCTCCGATCCCGTTTCTGAAGCTGTCTCAGTTGCAGTCTCGGTTTCTGTTTCAGTCTCGGCTGCATTCTCAGTTTCAGTTTCGGTTTCAGCCTCCGATGCGGTCTCCACTTCTTTCTCGAGGGATTCCACGGCATCCTCAAAATATCCGTTTAAAATGGCTTCATTGATCACGTCAATGACTTCCTGCGGAAGAACATCATCATCCTCATTCAGTTCCTCCTCTTTTTCGATCGCGGTCATGATCTCCTCATCGGGAGCGGAATATGCCTTTTCACTTTCATGGTTTTCGATCTGAACATTCTCATTTGATGCATTGATGGCTTCAATGTACGAATCCAGAACGGCTCTCACATCAACACCGATAAGCGATGACAAGCCGTCCAGGACTTCCTCATCCATCTCATCAAGTGTGACAATGACCTCAATATCGGCATCGGTAAGATCGTTAATATCTATGTCGCCAAGACCCAGACTGTCAAGATCTATGGCACCGTATTCATCCATCAGCTTAAGAGCTCCTGCGCCAAGTTCAGCCAATGCCTCGTTAAACTCTTCATCCGAAAGCCCGGAGTCGAATATCTGACCGAAAACTCCCTCGATATATAACTGTGCTATACCTTCTATATCGCTCTGTGCCTCAAGAAGGATCTTCTCAACACCCTGCTGGGTAATCCTTCCCGATTCAACATCTTCGTATGCATCTTCTGCAAGAGAAGTGAAATACTTCTCGAGAAGTGCGGTAAGATCCATTCCGGTAAGTACCATCTTGTCGCCGATCCCGACGATCTCAGGATCCTGCGCGATCTTTGAAACGTCGGTATTCAGGAGTTTTTCAACGTCCTCAACACTTTCGATGTTAAGATCAAAATACTTGGCAACGATACCTGCCACATCCATTGAAATATCGTTTACTTCCTGTGCGATCTCATTCTCTGCCCATCCGTCTCTCGGAACATTTGCTATCTTCTCCGCAAAATAATCCTCAAGAGCAGCGATCGTATCAACCTCTACCTTTTCTGCAACTTCCGAAGCAAGATCCGCTTCCTGCTTATCTTCCTCTACCTTTTCAGGCTCCTTGGCAGGCTCTTCTGCCGTTTCCTCAGCCGCATCTTCAACAGTTTCTTCAGCAGGTTCCCCGGTCGTCTCCTCGACAACTTCTTCGACAGCTTCTTCAGCTTCTTCTGCCACGGCTTCTTCAGCTGCATCGTCTGTCAC
>JAFZQP010000025.1 GCA_017620345.1 Lachnospiraceae bacterium | reverse complement strand
TATCATTTGTTATCATTCTTGTCAAGCATCAAAAAACAGGAGGACGATGGATCCGTCCCCCTGTCTTAGTCCAAATGATCAGTCTTCTTTGATAAATGATTCTGCGATCACTCTGATGAGAGCATACAGTACACCTGAAACTGCCCAGATTATCCACGTTCTGTCCCATCTCTGCGTCAGGAAGCTGACAGCAAGGAATATGACTACTATGAGCATCCAGTAGACTCTGGTCAAAGGCTCCAGTTTTATTGATTTTTTCTTATTCTCCCTCGTATAATCATCGATCTGAAGGATCATTTTATATGTACCGTTTACACCGCAAACCGAAACAAACAGGTACACTGCGGTTCCTACAAGAAGAAGGAGAAGACATACCATACACACTATGACGAACTTTGAAAATCCGAGTACCGATGTGATCACGAGCGGTACGGCACCGAGAACACACATGAGCACACCTGTTGTCAATGCTCTTGTATTGATGCTTTCATGATCGGAAAGTTTTTCCTTTACCATTCCGTCAACACCGTACTCAGTTTCAAAATCATCTGTTTCAAAGAACTTGTATTTTTCGAGTTTTCTGCCCTTTGTTATAAACAGGAATACCGCGATCCCTATATGAACAAACAGCCACAGAAGACCGATCGCCACACATGCATTTTCCGAGATCCCGGTAAGGCCCGAATCCTGAAGACCCGCAAGAAATATCAGGACAACAGGACTTGTTATGCAAAGAAATACTCCGAGACCTATCTTCGGAAGGATCTGCTTCTTTAATGCAATGAACTCCGAAGCTTCCTCCATTGATACTCTTCTTAAGTTTCCGCCATTTTCCTTAACGACCCCTTCATTATAACTGACCGTATCTTCCGGCTCGATCTCATCCTTTAATAAGTAGTCGGTAGTCACACCGAATATTTCCGCCATCTTCAGTATCTTCTGAAGATCCGGAACACTCTGCGCTCCTTCCCATTTGGATACGGACTGACGTGAGACATCGAGCATTTCTGCAAGCTCTTCCTGTGACCATCCGTTCTTTTTTCTTTCATTAATAATCTTATCGGCTAAAATCATTTGCTGTCCTTTCCGAAGCATCCAAAGCTTCAAATCATTCTGTTGATATTTTCCTGTTCGAACGATCTGAATATAGCTTTTATGTCGGTTGCATTCCATCAAGCCGCGTTTTCAATTTGTCAACCGGCGGTTGCAAATCGTGTAAATTCGGCACTTCTGCTTTACAGTTCAATGAAGAACGGTGTCAGGAGTATGATTATCATGAATGCAGGACAAACATATTTGGTCATGACTTCATACAGACCTCTTGCCTTGAATTCTTCTCCGTTAAGAGTTGTCTCTTCCTCAATATATTTAGGCTTCACTACATATCCGATAAGTATGCATGTAAGAAGAGCTACTATCGGCATCATGATGTTATTGGAAATAAAATCAAAGAAATCGAGTATCTGATAACCGAATATTGTAACGCTGTCCCAGCTGCTGTATCCGAGAACGGAAAGCATTCCCAATATTACAAGGAATACGAAACATACGACCGTCGATCCGACTCTTTTGAGTTTGAACTTTTCGGAAACGATGGAGACCATAGTCTCTAACAGTGATACCGACGAGGTAAGCGCTGCAAATGTTACGAGCAGGAAAAATGCGGTTCCTACAATATGTCCGCCCTTCATGGAATCAAATACCTTCGGAAGGGTTACGAACATAAGGCCGGGGCCTGCATTAAGAGCTGCCGCATCGCCGCCGCTGAATATGAATACGCTCGGAACTATGATAAGTCCCGCGACCATGGCAATGAGCGTATCGAAAAAGCTTATCTGTCTTGTGGATCCCTCGATCGAATCCTGCTTTCTCATGTAAGATCCGTATGTGACCATGATACCCATTGCAAGAGACATCGAATAGAAAAGCTGTCCCATTGCAGCTACTATCGTCTTAAGGAACTTTGCAACGGTAAATCCCGTGAAGTTCGGAAGTATATAATACTTCAGTCCGGCTCCGGCTCCGGGAAGAGCCATCGTATATATCGCGATACCTATCGACAGTATAAACAGTACAGGCATCAGGATCTTGCTGACTTTTTCTATACCCTTTTCGACGCCGAATATTACAACGACCGCCGTAAGGAGTGCGAAGATCAAAAAGAATACCGACGGCTGTCCCGCCTGTGAAATGAACCCGCCGAAGAATTCATCGTTTGTTGCATCGGCTGCCTGACCTGACATGAAAACAACAAGATACTTAACAACCCATCCGCCGATAACGCAGTAATACGGTGTTATGATAAACGGTACTGCTGAAGCGATCGGACCTAAAAATCCGAATCTTTTGTCGGCATGTTTGTATGCGCCGATAACGCTTTTTCCGGTCTTACGGCCAAGCGAGATCTCCGTGACCATGAGCGAAAAGCCAAACGTTACGACAAGTACTATGTACGTGAGCAGGAATATTCCCCCACCGTACTTGGCTGCAAGGTACGGAAATCTCCAGATGTTTCCGAGACCTATCGCCGAACCGGCCGCTGCAAGTATAAAACCTATCTTACTTCCAAAACCTTCTTTGTTCTCTTCCATGTTACATCCACCCTCTTATCTTTTTTATAGTAACTTTATCATTTCTTCCAGTATCGGAGCATAATGCTCGTCCACCAGCCCGAAATCCTTGTTCTTATAGTTCCAAAGAGCTCGCCCGATCCCGTATTTTTCAAAGCTTTCATGAATGTCCTTCATCCATGCGAGCGTATCGGGAAGCGGTGCACGGTCAATGACTCCGTATTCGCCGCAATACAGTGGAACGTCGTTCTTCTGTGCATGTTCGATCGCATCTTTGAACATCCTGTCAAAAATAGGACCGTCACCGTCCATACACTTATTAAATACCGCACCCATGTGATCCTTGGAGAACTCTTCGCTCTTTCTTCTTATCTCATCTATGGACGCGGGATATACCATCTCATAATCCTCTGTCATCCCTTCAACCCAGTATGCTTTCTGGTGGGTAAAGCACAGCGGCTCATAGCAGTGGAAATTGTAAACAAGCTTATCAATCCCCGTTATCTTTATTCCCGAAACTGCAAGGACATTGTTGTAATTGACACCGCCTACGATTATGTAGTTATCCTTTGCGATCTTACGTATCCTCTCTATCGCTTTTGCAGCTATCTTATTCCACGCCGCTTCACAGGCAGGATTAACGACTTCGTTGAGAAGCTCGAACGCGAGGATATCACTGTATTTACCATACCTTTTGGCGAACATCTCCCATGTTTTGTAAAAAATCTCCTGCAGGCCTTCATCCGAAAAGAACCTGTCGGCATCCGCCACTTCTTTTGTATCGAACATATAGCCCTTTGCTTTGTGAAGATCGAGTATAATGTTGAGCCCGCACTCCCGGCACCAGTTGATGCAGTCATCGATATGCGCCATGCCCTCTTCGTTGACCGTATCCTGTCCGGATCCTTCATTCATGAACACATCATAGTCAACCGGAAGTCTGACATGATCCAGTCCGAAGGAAGCGATCCTGCTGATATCTTCTTTTGTGATAAAACCGTCAAAGTGCTGTTTGTCATATGACACACACTGCGACAGCCATCCGCCGAGATTGATACCTTTTTGAAATCCATCAAATTTTTTCATCCTCTTCTCCTTTGCAAGCCCTGATCGTCGGTCTGTTTACTGTTTCAGATATTTTTGGACATTATCGTATGTAATGACACTATAAGGGGTAAATACATATTTATCAAATGTTAATTCCACTGAATCGGGAAATGGCTCATTGTTTCCGAGTGCATAAGCCATCTCCATGATCATTTCAGCCTGACCTTTGGAATCATTGTAAACGCTTCCGTCAAGCTTCATTGTCCTTATCGCTTCAAGAGCATCCTCTGTCCCGTTGATACCGACTACGAACGGGTTGAGAGGATATTTGCTCTCTTCTATCGCATCTATCGCACCGAGTGCCATATCATCATCATTGGCTATGACCATCTCGATCTGGAAAGGATACCTGTCGATGAGCTCCTTCATCTTCGCCCTTGCCTGGTCCCTGTCCCAGTTGGCGTACTCGTCTCCGAGCTTTTCCAGCATGTACCCTTCTCTTATGAGTTCTGATGTACATACATTCGTTCTGACTATCGTATCCTGATGCCCTGCCTCTCCTTCAAGTATCACATACTGAATGGTGTTATTGTTGTTTACGTCTATTTCCGCAAACTTCTTGGGATCGGACAGTGCATCCGCTATGATCTTTGCCTGCAGCTGCCCGGATTGACGGGGTCTGGCTCCGACATAGTAGAGCTTGTCCCACCTCGACAGGTCCTGTTCTACCGGCTCCCTGTTGAAAAAGATGACCGGCGTATCACTTGCCATCGCCCTGTCTATTATAACCGTTGCATCCGTTCTGTCCACAAGATTGACACACAGAACATCAAAACCTCTTGCGATGAACTTCTGAACCTGATCGTTCTGAGTCAGCTGGCTTTTCTTGGCGCCTGTTATATCAAGCGTGATCCTGATACCCTCATCCTTTTCCTTCTGCCTGGCCCATATGGTCATGTATCTGGTGATGGATTCTATAAAAGTATCATGCTCGTCATATGTAAGTACAGCGATCTTTATCTCCTTTGACGGCGTCTGTGTGTTTGCCGAACATGCCGTGATAAGAAAAGATGCTGCCAGCAGTACTGCAATGTATTTAATTGACAAACGGGAACAGTAATGCCTGATTGTCTTCATCATACATATTTTCCTTTCTTACCAGTTTATATTCCGGTTTTTTGTCCGCGAATCTTTTTTTTGCATTTGATCCGTCAAGCGCATACATCGCAGCAAGATAACCCATGCTGAATTCGTCCGTATACTCAAGCGCTTTTATCTCTCCGCCGTACAGATTATATACTGCTTTGTTCGAAGTAGATACCGCATATACTTTGCTCTGCTTGTTAAGGTTCTCAAGAGCATCGAGCAATGCATCCGTTGTCGAATTATCAAAAGTCACTATAACATCCGTCGCTTCCGAAACAATGGCTCTTTGTATGAACACTCTCGTGTTGACGTTCTTTTCATAATCGTTTCTGGACCAGTTTATTATCTTTCCGACTTTGCCTTCTATGGCATCCCTTAGTCCCTGTTCACGAAGCGTTACGCCGTCTCTTTTTGTATTCTCGGATATGATCGCCACAGTTACGATATCGCTTTCGCTGTTTACGATCTCTTCACCGAGCTCGTATCCCATCTTATAATCATCAGCACAAATATCCCTGATACCTTCCTGCAGATCCTCGACCGTTTCCACGAACACGACAGGTATGTTCAGATTTTTCTCTTCTATGTAGTCCCTGATGACACTGCTGTTGCATGCTGCGATTATGAGCGCATCCGAACCGTCGATGATCTCCCTGTCGATTATCTCTTCCTGCTCACTTGCTTCATTCTCCGTCAGCATCGTTATAAGACTCAGATCGTGATCTTTTTCCTCACACGCAAGTCCCGCACCCTGTCTGAGGCTCTCCCACCTTTCCGAATCATCACCGTAGACGATAAGGGATACATTTTTCCTCTCTTTGTTCTGAGGACTTTTCCATGTGATCTGATACATCGCCGTTACAAGAAAGATCAGTATGAGGACTATCACGGCGATAAGTCGCAGGTTTTTCTTTAACATACTCATTTGCCGGCATCCTCCTTTCTGTATTCCTCGATCGGAACTTTGGGAAGATGTATCGTTACGGTTGTACCCTCATCGAGTTCGCTTTCAATGATCAGACCGTAATCTCCGCTGAAATATATCTGTATTCTCTGATTGACGTTCCACAATCCGATACCCGAACCCTTACCCCGGCTTCTTGCCTTGTCGGTAAGAAGAGTTGCAAGAGTTTCCTCAGGTATGCCCATTCCGTTATCAGTTACGGAAATGTAAATGTCGCCGTCCTTCTCATATCCTCGAAGAGTGATCTCGCCCTCTCCGTCCATATGTTCCACGCCGTAGTATATCGCATTTTCAAGAAGCGGCTGCACGATCAGTTTGACCGTTGCGCAGTTTTCGATCGCAGGATCAACATCGATCGTAGCCGTGAACTTGTTCTTAAACCTTACCTTCTGTATGTTAAGGTAATTCTTGGCGTGTACTATCTCATCATGGATCGTGATTATATTGTTACCCTTGCTGAGCGATATACGAAACAGCTGCGCAAGTGCGGTGACCATCGATATCGCATCCTTGTATCTCTCGCCTTCGATCATCCATACAACCGAATCAAGAGTGTTATAGAGAAAATGAGGATTGATCTGACTCTGAAGGGCATCAAGCTCACTCTTTCTCTTTGCCTTCTGCTCTCTTACCATGTCATCGGTAAGTTTTTTCATCTGACGGATCATCGACTTGATCGTTCTTCCGAGGTGCCTTATCTCGTGCGATCCTCCGATGAATATATCTTCCTCGTTCATTTCATCCTGGTTGATAACGCCTTCTTCAAGATATGCGATAGAGTCTTCAAGTTTTCGCAGAGGATCCGTTACGACATAGGAAATGATATAGTTACCAAGACCGATAAGTATCAGGATTATGATAACGACCATGAACAGGTAATTACGCATCTGCCCTTTATCAAGTGCAAGCTCGCTCGAAGGTGTAACGCTTATTATCTTCCAACCCGTATAGCCCACGGTCCTGACTACAACGTCCCTGTCCTGTCCGTCAAACGTCTCGGAAAATGATCCGTCGTCGTGACCGGCATGTTCGCGGTTATTTTCTCTGACAAGTCCCGAGTAAATGGCCTTCTGCATCGGGTGATAAATTATGTTTCCGTCACCGTCACACAGATATACAAATCCGACGCCGCCGTCATTGACCTTTTCAAACATCTGCTCTATCCCGCTGTAATTCATGTCAACGAGAAGAACACCGTTCCTGACGTTTCCCATATATGTGAGCTCTACGCATCGTGAAAGTGATACTACCCAGAAATATCTGTAGCTGCTGTTGTCAAAAATGTTCTGTACATGGGGAGTTGAAAAATGGATATTTTCGATCTCATCATAGGCGTTTACGAACCATTCCTGATTCTTCAGATTCACGCCGGGCTTTCTTGCCGATACAGGAGATGCGGCAACTACTGCGCCGTCGCCTGTCGCGCACACGATACTTGTCAGATTATCTTTGTTCGCTTCATAGAGAAGGTTCATCTCTTTTACGAAATTATCATATGTAAGATCCTTGTTCTTGATAACGCTGTAGCACATCGTATCCGATATGCTCATCATGTTTCTGATATATGAATGCAGATTCCAGCTGAGCTGGTCGACGATCTGCTCATTTTCTTTTATCGTATTAGTCCTGATCGTATTGATGGAATGGGTATAGAAAGCTATCGTCATTATGGCGATGCTTATGATCGCGATCGTCGTAAAAGACAGTGATATGGTCCACTGAAGGCTTCTTTTTTTATACTCGTTCTTAATAAACTCTATCATCAGTTATTGTCTGTATTTTGACGGAGATATACCGAAATGTTTCTTGAATACATAGCTGAAATAATTGGGCTCTTCATACCCGACCATTCCGGCTATGATATAGCTCTTCTCATCCGTCGTATCAAGAAGCCTCTGCGCTTCAGTCATCCTGACCTGAGTAAGATACGTCACAAAACTTACACCCGTCTCCTTCTTGAATACCGCGGAAAAATACGATGCCCCTACTCCCAGATGCGAGCATATTTCATCGACCGACAGCCTGCTGTCGCTGTAATGATCTGCGATGTACTGCTTGGCATCCTCGGCAAGCTTCTTGGTCGTATCCATTCTGACATTGCTGATCTTCTCCCACAGGATACCCGTCAGTTCGATAAGTCTGTCCGCGAATGCATCCATTGAAGAAAATCCTGCCAGTTCCTCGTTCGTGTTGATATTCCCGAATCCCAGGTCCGTTATGCTGATGTCATGTCCTCTTGAAAGTCTCAGAAGTTCTACCATAAATTCCGCATAAAAGATCTGCAGCTGATTGAGGTTGATATTCGATCTTTTCAGCTTATCGACAAACGCGCGTATCTCATCCTCAAGGCTCTGTCTCGTACCGACCTTGACCTGTCTCATTATATGACGGATCTGTTTTTCACTGACGTAATCTTCTATCGGATATGACGGCTCAACATCGCTGATGCAGATCGCCTGATTTTCTCCGACGAAAATACGGTGATGAAATGCATCCTTGGCCTCAAGGAAAGATGTATGGATACTCTCGGCATTCCCGTATGTCCTGCCTATTCCCGCAGAAACATTTGCACCAAGCGACCTGTGCGCGACCTTGCAGATCTTATCCATCTCCTCCACAAAGATCTCTCGCTGCGCGGTACTCTTCAAACGTGCAAGAACACACACCGTATCAAGATATACAAGCGCCTCGATCGGAAGAACATCCTTGAATCTCTCAATCGCGATCTGCTTGACCGACACTGCCATAAGGTTCTTATCAAGAGTGTCCTTGCTGTTTTCTATCGGCGTTATCCTGAATGCTCCCGCACAGTAAAATGCGGATTCTATCTTGAGATCAAAATCCTTCTGATATCTTTCCAGGTCAAACTGAAGCTCACGCCCCTCAAGAAGTCCTATTATGAGCTGCTCCTTAATCATCGGCCTGCTGTCTTCATAGTACTTGGACAGCTGCTCCACATTCCTGCGCTGTCTCAGCTGTTCGTCCAGTCTTTCTTTTATACGAAGAAAGATGGCCTTGAGTTCATCGGCGTCAACGGGCTTTAATATATACTCCTCCGTTTCAAGACGGATAGCTTCCTTGGCATATTCAAAATCATCATATCCCGAAAAGATAACGCTGCGAAGATCCGGAAACTTTTCCTTGAGCTTTTTAAGAAGAGTCAGGCCGTCCATGAAAGGCATCTGGATATCGGTCATGACTACATCGGGCTCGCAGCTTTCCGCAAGTTCGATCGCATCTTCTCCGTTCTCCGCCGTACCCGCAACCGTGAATCCGATCTCTTCCCAGTTGATCCTCTTTCTTATCGCTTCCCTGACTTCTTCTTCGTCATCTACGAGAATGACTTTGTACAGATCCATGAATCCTCCTGCATATGGCATATTCTGCCGAAACTTCATTTAATGATTGTATCATTTCGATCGTAAACAAACAACCAACTCCCGTGCAGGAGTTGGTTGCTTGTCTGATTAATGATCTGAAATATATCAGCTTTTCTTCCTCTTAGAAAGTACATCAAGTGTTACTGCCAGCAGAAGGACCATTCCTTTGAAGATCTTCTGAACATCTGTCGTGAATCCCATCAGTGACATTCCGTTGTTAAGGATACCCATGATGAAAGCTCCGACAACCGCGCCGACGATAGTTCCGGCACCACCGGCAACCGCAGCACCACCGATGTAACATGATGCGATGGCATCCATTTCGAAACCGTCACCTGCCTTCGGTGTAGCCGATCCGTTTCTTGCTGCAAGAACGATACCTGCTATCGATGACAGAAGACCCATGTTAACGTATACCCAGAAGAAAACTTTGTTCGTATCAATACCGGAAAGATTTGCTGCTTTCCTGTTTCCGCCGAGAGCGTATATCTGACGTCCTGCTACTGTCTTGCTCGTGATGAATCCGTATACCATGATCAGTACCACCATGATCAGAAGTACGAACGGAAGTCCGTTGTTCCTTGCAAGCTTGTAGAAGAAGAACCAGATGATGAACAGCATGATGGCAAGCTTTAATGCTATCTGCCATACGGGATTGACTGCAAAGTTATATTTCTTCTTGGTTGAATAACTCTTAAACTCCGAGAAGATAAGTGCTATCGATGCAATGATCGCAGCGATGATACTGACGAGATCGATAGTCCCGTCTCCAAACGGTACCTGCAGTACCGGAAGGAATCCGGCTCCGATGAAGTTGTAAGACTGATCGAACGGGCCCTTTGTCTGTGCCTGAAGAAGCGTATATGTAAGGCCTCGTCCCATAAGCATCGTCGCCAGAGTTACGACAAATGGCGGGATTCCCAGATATGCGATGAAAAATCCTGCAAACAGACCTGTAAGAAGTCCTACCGCAAGAGCTGCAAGTATAGCAACCCACATGTTCATCTTGTAATCGATCATTATGATACCGGCAACCGATCCGGTAACTGCTACGACTGATCCGACACCAAGGTCGATGTTACCGGTCAGTACGCAGAGCAGCATACCTATCGCAAGTATAACGACATAACCGTTCTGCATGATAAGGTTGTTGATATTAACGGGCTTTGCGTTTGCGCCTTTTGTTGTTATCGCAAACAGGATAAAAATACCTATCAGGATAAGGAACATTCCGTACTGTTTCAAATCCATATTAACGATCTTTTTGTTCTTAGTTTCCATTTCCATCTCCCTTTCTCATATGAGCCATGATAAGCTGCATGATTCGTTCCTGTGAAAACTCGTCTCTGTTAAGTTCTCCCGCTATCTCACCTTCGTTAATGACGTAACATCTGTCACAGGTTCCGATGATCTCGGGCATCTCTGACGAGATAACGATGATGGCTTTTCCTGCTTTGGCAAGATCATTTATTACACAGTAGATCTCATACTTTGCACCTACGTCTATACCTCTTGTAGGCTCATCCATGATCAGTACATCCGGCTGCGTTAACATCCATTTTGAAACAACAACCTTCTGCTGGTTACCGCCCGAAAGCGATCCGACCACCTGATTGATGGAATTGGCTTTTACATTTATCTTGTCTTTGTATTCCTGCGCCGCAACTAT
>JAFZQP010000024.1 GCA_017620345.1 Lachnospiraceae bacterium | reverse complement strand
TTTGCGGGCTACTGCCTGAGGATATTCGTATGCTTCAACGTTCTCGACAACATTTATCTGTTCCTGACTCCGGTCAAGGCCGTACTGCTCATCGCTGTGCTCGCGTTCACAGGTATCTTTATCGCTTTTGTCCTTCCGAAACTTAAGGAAAGATTCTCGCGCTTCCTGCCGTTTGCGTTCATCGGCGCGCTCATTCTCGGAAACCTTGCGCTGTTTGTATATGACAGGGCTCTGTATATAGGAAATCTGGGAGCGTTTTCCGACAATCTGTTCAGACAGAGCGGCTGGGGAATGCTGCCTTATTTTGTTATCGGGATCATTGTGCTCCTTATTGCGGAATACATCATACGCAGGATAAAAGGAGAAAGGTGGCCGGCCGGAGACAACGCGTACAATATAACGCTGACAGTGGGATTTTTACTGATCGTTCTTGCTGCATCGTTCGGAAGAGGCGATGTCCTTTATGAGAATGTCGGAGACTCCGGGAACCGCGTTCTTCTGCAGATCACACCTCTCGTCGTCATGACGCTCGGTGAGCTGCTTTCGTACCTTGCGGCAGAGCCGGTATCACCGGAAGAAAGGTGATACGGAATATGATCGATTATCTGCGTGAGAGCTTCAGTTATTTCGGATTGTTCAGGCGCCTTCGGGCGTCGGAAAAATACACCGCAGCGCAGCGTGTAAACTTCGGTCCGGATAAGGAACAGTATTTTCTGTATTACGAACCCGCCGATCCGGTAAGCGACAAGATCATATACTGGGTGCACGGAGGCGGATGGAATGCGGGCGATCCCGAATTCTTCGATTATGTGGGGCAGTATGTATCGAAGGCCGGATACAGGATCATCTCCGGCGGATACAGGCTGTCGACCACGGACAAATATCCCGCCCAGATAGAAGATGTGTGTGCCTGCTATAACAAAGCGATAGAATTTCTGAAAGAGAAGAACATCGATACTTCGAGGATCGTAGTTGCCGGCCCTTCCGCAGGAGCGCACCTGACATCGATAATGTGTTACAGTGGGAAGGTTCAGAAAGAGTACAACGTTGATATATCTTCCGTGATCGGATACGTAGGATTCGGCGGACCGTACAGTTTCAGAAGCAACCAGTCCATGACGCTCAGTATTCTTTTAAAGCGCCTGTTTGACAATGGTTACGACAAAAAAGAGGCCGAACCGGTTTCACTGATGACAAGCAATCATATTCCGATGCTGCTCATCCAGAGCAAACACGACGGCATTGTCCTTTATGAATGCGCGGAAGATTTTGCCGCGCGCGCCCGCGAGCTCGGAAACAAATGCGAGATATACAGCGTTGAAGATAAGAAGAACACGCATTCCTGGTACACCGCAGGCCTGTTTCTCGAAACAAGGGCAGATAACAAGGCGCTGGACAAGTTCTATTCCTGGATCGAAGCGCTGTAGAAGTATAATAGCAGCCGATTATGTACTGTTTTTATCATGGTATAATGAGATAGCGGATCGTGGGTTTAAGCCAACTATCTACCGCAGTAAAGACACTTTATAAGGAAACACATCACAAAGGAGCAGAAATGAAAGAACCCCAGACTATCGATGAACTGTTGGAAGTGATCAACAATCTTTCATCCAAATTTGAGAAGATGATCAAAGAAACTGACGGAGAAAAGAAACTCGCGGATATACTCATTTCGGCGAATGATCCTGACAGCCGTTTCAAGGCAAGGACGCTTATGATGATCATAACTGAGATGGAACGGGTAAAGATGTTACAGGATTATGTTTTAAAACCCGTGAAGATTGAGGGCATCATGGAGCAGAAGACGGACGGCAAGGTTTATATTGATGATGCTCCGGTGCTTGAAGGCGAGATCGTCGAGTACATGACAGACAGCGAATGGGAAGCCGGAAGAATGGTATATGATCATATTTCCAAGCACGCCAGGATAGTCGATGTTATAAACGTTGAAAAAACAAAAGTTGATAAGATTCATCAGATAAAAGCGAGAGTCCGCATGAACGGATGATAACTGAATAATGAGGGCTGCCGATCTGCAAGGAAGTGACGGGATGATGAAAAAATCAAGAATCTGGCTCGCGATATCAGCGGTATTATTGTGCTCGCTTTGCGCCTGCAAGATCGAGTCAGACAGAAAGATGTCAGACAAGGAAGTATTTGATCATTCGGTCAGGGAGCTTACCTTTACGAGAGACGGAAAGAAAATATACGGAAAGGTGTTTGCTCCGGAAGGAGATGGTCCGTATCCCGCGGTGATCATGGGACATGCGTTCGGGGCCAATCTCTCAATGATGGAAGGGTATGCGGAGGCTTTTGCGAAAAACGGTATCATCGCATATGCCTTTGATTTTATCGGCGGAGGGCATCATATCCAAAGCGACGGCACTATGGAAGAGATGAGTGTCCTTACGGAAGCGGCGGATATGAGTACGGTTCTTGACGGGATCCGCAAGCTTGACACGGTAGATCAAGACAATGTTTTTGTAATGGGAGCAAGTCAAGGCGGGTTTGTTGCAACATATGTTGCGGGAACAAGACCTGACGACGTGAAAGGTCTGATAGCATTTTATCCCGCATATGTCCTTCAGGATGATTCGAGAAAAAGGACAAACAACGGGGCGGATATGAAGGACACCTTTACCGCGCTCGGGGCAACACTTTCAAGGATTTATGATGAAGATGCCCTGTCTTTTGATATATACGATGTTATGAAGAACTATGACGGAAAAGCCCTGATATTACATGGGACTGCCGATACACTCGTTCCTATCGAATACTCTGAAAGGGCGGTAAATACCATGCCGGATGCAACACTTGTTGTAGTCGAAGGCGCCGGTCACGGATTTGGAGGAGCAGATGATAAAAACGCCATCGATACGGCCGTTGAGTTTGTGAAGGATTGTATTTAACGGAATGAACGGGGAGAATGATACTATGGCAAATCCATCTTTTCAATTAAAGCTTCCGGAGACAAAGGTATTCTCTGCTGAGGATCTGAAAGCACATTATTTAGATTTACGTAATAAGGTATATTGACAAATAAAGGCTTCTACTGTATATTTCAATTGTAATAGATCTACCAATATATCGATAGCAAAGCGAAAGCTCAGGTAGTCGGATACCTGAGCTTTCTAACGTTTATAGACCGCTTACGTCTAGGCTTAGCTGTAATATAGATCACTCGCCGTCAAGCCATTTGCAGATATAGTAGGTTACTATACCAGCCACAACAGCGAGTATAAGATCTACCAAAATATTGATAGCTATCACCTCCTTCCTGCCGGAAGGTATCACAGCGCATTCATCATAGCATACCCACATCTGGGCAACAAACTTGAATAGCCGAAAATCATAGGGTTTCGGAGCTGATTTAGTTACTTACATTTCCAATGTGTCAAAAATCCCCCCCTCCATTGATTTTTTTTCGACTCTTTTTTGTAACTGTTTCATAAAATACC
>JAFZQP010000023.1 GCA_017620345.1 Lachnospiraceae bacterium | reverse complement strand
GTTTGCCGAACTTCTTCCGGAAGACGGACTCCTTGTCATCAATTCCGATATTGAAGATCTTTCCGGGATCACGAAGGATGTTAAGTGTAAGGTTACAACCGTTGCCGGTGCCGGTGCGGATATCACGGCAGAAAATGTTTCATATGATGATAAGGGATGTGCGGAGTTTGATGTAGTAAGGGATAAAGAGAAACTGATGCGCATACACCTCCGGGTTCCCGGAGAGCATAATGTTTCAAATGCGCTGGCGGCTGTCGCGGTATGTCTGCATCTTAATATACCTGCAACCGCCATATGTGAGGGGCTTGACGGATATACCGGGACCGACAGGAGATTCCAGTATAAGGGAAAGATCGGCGAGGTCACGATAATCGATGATTACGCCCATCATCCGACCGAGATCGCGGCAACGCTCGCGGCTGCGAAAAACTATCCGCATAAGAAACTGTGGGTGGTGTTCCAGCCACATACCTATACGAGGACGAAGGCGCTGTTCGATGATTTTGTAAAAGCACTTTCAGCCGCTGATCATGTGGTGCTTGCCGATATATATGCCGCACGTGAGAAGAACGATGTAGGTATCTCTTCGGAAGATCTTTGTGAGGCCATAAAAAGTTATGGAACTTTTGCCGATTATTTTGGTTCATTTGACGAAATTGAGAATTACCTCCTGCAGAATTGTTCACCCGGTGATTTGTTGATAACTATGGGTGCCGGAGACATAGTAAAAGTTGCAGACAGTCTTTTGGGAGCATGACTTATTCACATTATCCACACCGGGATCGCAGTCTCTATCCGATTTCGAGTGTGGATTTTTAATTGACATAACCTGTTCGACATAAAAGACCGGGACAGCGGAACCGGACGAAAAAAAGAATCATCACAGCGGTTTCCATAATCACTTCACGTCAAGTTATCCACACTGTCCACAATCGTCGGAAGCCTTGAAAACAGCGGGGTTCGGGGGAAATCAACTGTTTCATTTTTGGAGTATGGGTGCTATAATCGGTCACATACAAAATTGCTTTTTGAAAATACATTATGAAACAGGTGATGTAATGGATCAGGTCGCGCTTGACAGTGATTTGCGCTGTGATGCACTTGTGATACCGGGTACGGCTCTGGAGAAGTGCCTTAGGGAAGCAAATGAATCACAGATTAAGATATATCTGTACCTTCTGAAAAATGCAGCAAAGAGTCCCACGGTAAGTTCTATCGCGGATTATTTCAACTATTCCGAACAGGATGTAAAGAGGGCTCTCAGATTTTGGAATGTGAGGGGCGGTGCCGTAAAGGCTTCGTCCGGAGGAAATGTTGTGGAATTCTCCGGAAGAGAATCATATTCAAAAGAAAAGATAGCACGGTTTATGGAGCAGGGTGATGTTCACCAGATCCTGTTCGTGGCCGAGCAGTATATGGGACGCCCGATCAAGCCGGATGAGGTTTCGTCAATATTGTATATATATGATGAACTTGGGTTTCCGGCTGATCTTGTTGAGTATCTTCTCGAGTATTGTATAGGAAACGGCAAGAAGAGCTTTCGCAGTATAGAATCCGTTGCAAAGGAATGGAAGGAAGCAGGGGTCGGTTCACTTGATGCTGCCAGAAAGCTTACAAAGCATGTGCCCAAGGAAATGAGAGCCGTCATGGATGCGCTCGGGTTTCCCAAGGATCGACAGCCCGTAGAGGCTGAAGTGGCTTTTGTCAGAAGATGGACTGAGAGATACGGATACGGAATGGATATTATAGGAGAGGCCTGCTCAAGGACCGTACTTGCAACAGGCAAGCCGAGCATCAGATATGCGAACAGCATTCTCAAAGGATGGCATGATGCCAAGGTAGAAAAGCTCGAAGATATTGTTGCGGCTGATGAAGAGTTCCATAAGAAAAAAGTCAAAGAAAGTACATCCGCATCCAAAAAAGGAGAATCAAAAAAAGCATCTGCCGGAAAGTTCAATAATTTTTCCGGAAGAAAATACGATTATGATTCCCTTATGAAGGATATACTGTAAGGAGACGTTATGCCGCTTTCAAGATCGCAATATGATGAAATAATGCGCGGGTATGAACAGCGCCGCGAACTTGCCAGAAGAGCAGCCCTGGAAGTAAAGGCAGACATTGAACGAAAAATACCGGAGTATGCCGGGCTTGAAGATAAGATAACCGATCTTGCCATGGAATGTGCGGCAAAGGTTCTTGACGGAGATACTTCAGCCGTTGCGAAGATGAAAAGCGAGATCGCACTTCTTACGGACAGGCAGAAAACACTCCTTAAACAACATGGGTTTTCCGAAGACTGCCTTGAAGAAAAATACGAGTGTAATGACTGTAAGGACACCGGATATATAGACGGTATGACCAAGTGCCACTGCCTGCGACAGGCGGAACTTCGGTATATGTACAGGCAGTCGAATATAGAAGAGATCCTCCGCAGAGAGAATTTTGACACGCTCAGTTACGATTATTACACGGACAGCGAATGCGAGCGTATGAAGGAGATCATCGACAGATGCAGACAGTTCGCGGATGATTTTGGCAGGAAGTATGAGAATATTCTACTGTACGGAAACGTCGGAGTCGGAAAGACATTTCTGACGAACTGCATGGCAAAGGCGATACTTGATAAGGGATATTCCGTTATATACTTTACATCCATGCGGTTGTTTGATACACTTTCCCGGGAACTGTTCAGATATGATGAAAATGAATCCTGGGACCTTCAAAAAGACATTTTTACATGTGACCTTTTGATAATTGACGATCTGGGAACTGAGAGCGTCAATTCTTTTGTTGCGTCCAGATTATTTGATATACTTAATGAGAGAGATCTTCGAAAGAAACCTACGATAATTTCCACGAACCTTTCTTTTGAAGACATTGACGGAAGATATACGGAACGTAATTTTTCAAGGATTTTCGGAAACTATATTGTTCTTCATCCTGATGTTGAAGATATCCGTATCAGGAAGAGAAGATCCGCATTATAGGAGGAGCCGCCTGCATGAACAATCCACACGAAGAAAAACGGAATCTTGAGACTATTCCCGTAGGATCCCTCAGGATGATCCCTCTTGAAGGGTGTAAGAATCTCGGAAAAAAAGTTGATTCTTATCTCGTCAAGTGGAGGACCGAAAGGGAGAACGAGCATAAGGATTCACTTGCCTTTGCGGGATACCAGAGAGATTCGTACATACTCGATGCCAAGATAGCAAGATTCGGCTCGGGAGAAGCAAAAGGAATAATCAATGAGTCGGTAAGAGGAACGGATCTTTATCTTATCGTAGATGTCAATAATTACAGTCTGACCTATTCTTTATGTGGTATACAGAACCACATGTCACCGGATGATCACTATCAGGACCTTAAGAGAATAATCGCCGCTGTCGGCGGAAAAGCACGAAGGATCACGGTCATCATGCCTTTCCTGTATGAGAGCAGACAGCATAAGAGAAATACAAGAGAGTCTCTTGACTGTGCACTTGCACTTCAGGAACTTGTGCGTATGGGAGTGGATAATATCATCACGTTTGACGCGCATGATTCAAGAGTTCAGAATGCGATACCTTTAAGCGGATTCGAGACTGTACAGCCGACATATCAGTTTGTCAAAGGCCTTCTTAAGAACGTTAAGGATCTGCAGCTTGATTCGGGACATATGATGGTCGTAAGCCCGGATGAAGGCGGTATGAGCAGGGCAATATATACAGCTAACGTGCTCGGACTTGATATGGGAATGTTCTACAAGAGAAGAGATTATACAAGAGTCGTTGAAGGACGCAATCCGATAGTAAGCCATGAGTTCCTCGGATCATCTGTCGAAGGTAAGGACATCATAGTCATAGACGACATGATCTCATCCGGAGAGACAGTCATCGAGGTTGCCAAACAGCTCAAGAAAAGAAATGCCGGAAGGATATTCATAGCGGCTACATTCGGGCTCTTCACCAACGGTCTGTCGGTGATCGATGAAGCGTATGAGCAGGGACTGTTTGATAAGATACTGACAACAAATCTCATATATCAGACACCGGAACTTCTTGAAAGAGAATATTACATCAACTGCGATATGAGTAAGTACATCGCATACATAATAGACACACTCAATCACGATATCTCGATCAGCGATCTGCTCAATCCCAATGACAGGATTCAGGCAGCGATCGCAGCATACAGGGAAAATCGTGAGGACGGCGAAGAATAAGAAGGAGAGGATAGAAATGGCAAGTGAGATAAAAGATATCAATCTGGCTCCCTCGGGCGACAGAAAGATCGAATGGGTAAAGAGAAACTGTGATCTGCTTCGGACTCTTGAAGAGGAGTTTACAAGGACCAGGCCGTTTGCAGGAAAAAAGATCGCGCTTTCGGTACATCTTGAGGCCAAGACCGCTTACCTGTGCAAGGTGCTTGCAGCAGGTGGTGCCGATATGTATGTTACCGGTTCGAATCCTCTTTCAACACAGGATGATGTTGCTGCCGCTTTAGTATCGGCAGGACTTGAAGTTCATGCATGGCACGGAACGACCGAAGAAGAATACAACAACCATATCCGCGCGGTACTTTCATGCGGACCCAATATCATAATAGACGACGGAGGAGATCTGGTACACATGATACATACCGAGATGCCGGAACTCATCCCGGGAGTCATAGGAGGATGTGAGGAGACAACGACCGGAATCCTGAGACTTATTGCAATGGACAGGGACAAGGAGTTAAAGTTCCCTATGGTGCTAGTCAACAATGCGCAGTGCAAGCATTTCTTTGATAACAGATACGGAACGGGTCAGTCAGTCTGGGACGGTATCAACAGAACTACCAACCTCATAGTTGCCGGCAAGATCGTTGTCGTTGCCGGATACGGATGGTGCGGAAAAGGCGTTGCGATGAGAGCCAAGGGTCTCGGAGCAAGAGTCATTGTTACCGAGATAGATCCGGTCAAGGCTATAGAGGCGGTAATGGACGGATTTGATGTCATGCCGATGAACGATGCGGCAAAGATCGGAGATTTCTTTGTTACGGTAACAGGCTGTGACAAGGTCATTGATGAAGAAGATTTTGCCGTTATGAAGGACGGCGCGATACTTTGTAACGCAGGTCATTTTGACTGTGAGATCGATATGGCGAGACTGCGCGAGATAGCTGTTGATAAGCAGGAAATGCGTAACAACATAATGGGATATAAACTTCCGACAGGACAGTTCATTTACATACTCGGAGAAGGAAGACTTGTCAATCTTGCATGTGCAGACGGTCATCCTGCCGAGATCATGGATATGTCGTTCGCGATCCAGGCTCTTTCGGCCAAGTATCTTGTTGAGCATGAAGGAAGCTTTGATAAGATGATAATCGATGTTCCGGAAGAGGTCGACAGGGATGTAGCCGTCAGGAAGCTTGCTTTCCTCGGAAAGAAGATAGATGTACTGACACCCGAGCAGGAAGCATACCTTAACAGTTCTTCGGCAGGTTGATATGTATATCATCGTTGGTTTGGGAAATCCAAGTCCTGAATATGCCGGAACAAGGCATAACGCCGGGTTTGAAGTAGTAAACATCCTGGCGGACAGGTTTGATATCGCAACCGATTATATCAAGCATAAAGCGATCTGCGGTAAAGGTATGATAGAGGGTGAGAAAGTGCTTCTTGCGATGCCACAGACGTTCATGAACTTGAGCGGTGAGAGCGTACGTCAGCTTGTCGATTATTACAAGATCGATGTACCTGCAGAACTGATCGTGGTATATGACGATATCAATCTTGAACCCGGAAGGATCAGGATCAGAAAATCAGGAAGTGCCGGCGGTCACAACGGCATGAAGAATATAATAACCCATCTGGGAACCGACGAATTCATGAGGATACGTGTAGGTGTCGGAGATAAACCAAAGGGATATAACCTTGCGGATCATGTGCTCGGACACTTTACCGAGGATGAGCGTAAGATCATGGAAGTGGCGTTCATAGATGCCGCAAATTCCGTCGTAACCGTTCTGACTGAAGGGATAGATGTTGCGATGAACAGGTTCAACGGATCTAAAAAGGATGAAGATGAGAACGTTTGATGCTCCGTTTTCGCTTCTGGCGGAATACGAAACACTTAAGACACATCTGAAAAAAGGCCGCGGTATCATTGCAGCCGACGGATGTGTGGATCCGCAAAAACTTCATATGATGTACGGACTTAGCGATGATTTTGATCTCAAAATCATCGTTACTTTTAGTGAGACAAAAGCAAGGCAGATATTTGAAGATTACAGGTTCTATGATCCTGATGTATGTCTGTTTCCCGCCAAGGATCTGATATTTTTCCAGGCTGATCTGTCGGGAAATGTCATAACCGAACAGAGGATGCGTTGCATCAGGGCTCTGCTTGAAAGAAAAAGATGCACGATAGTCACAACGGCAGATGCGTTCATGGCACATATGGTCCCCATATCATCCATAGAGGACAGCATAATATACATAGATGAAGGCGGGACCGTATCCGAATCGGAGCTTGCAAAGGAGCTTGTCAACGCAGGGTATGTGAGAAATTTCCAGATCGAGGGGAAAGGTCAGTTTTCGATCCGCGGAGGGATAATAGACATCTACCCTCTTACCGATGACAATCCTGTCAGGATAGAGTTATGGGGCGATACGGTAGATTCTATCAGGACATTTGATGTTCTGAGTCAGCGGTCCATAGAAAAGAAAACAACGGTTGCTATATATCCGGCGTCGGAAATGGTACTTGATGAGCAGCGGCTTGCCGAAGGCATTTCGAAGATCACGAAGGAGGCGAAAGAGGTTCATGAACTGTACCGCAAATCCTTCAGGACGCAGGAAGCCGCCAATGCTCTGAAGATCGCCACGGATCTTAAGGAAGAACTTGAGATATCCGGTCAGTCCGGGATCAACCCCGACAGTTTCATCGAATATTTTTATGATGACACGCAAAACTTTGCAGATTATTTTTCGAAAAAGTCATGTGTGTTCTTCCTTGATGAACCGGTAAGACTGAGGGATTCGGCGTCGGCGGTAGAGCTGGAATTTTCCGAGAGCATGAAGATGCGTCTGGAAAAAGGATATGTCCTCCCGACTCAGACAAAGGTCATCTATACGGCGGATGAAGTGTTCGCAAGGTTTGAGAATGCCTGCGGAGTGGCCATGTCAACGCTAACCCTTCCATCCGAAGTACTTAGGAGCGCAGCTGCCGTGAATGTGATCACGAAAGCGATGAACAGTTACAACAACAGTTTTGAGTCGCTCATATCCGATCTTAAGAGATTTTCCAAAAACTCATATAAAGTTGTACTGCTGTCTGCCTCAAGAACGAGAGCTGCCAGACTTGCGGAAGACCTTCGTGACGGAGGGATAAATGCGTTCTACACCGAGAATACAGACAGGGAAGTTGCTGCCGGCGAAGTGATGGTGACATACGGAAGGCTTAGGCAGGGATTCGAATATCCTCTGATCAAGTTCGCGGTGATCTCCGAGGCGGATATATTTACACAAAGACACAGAGGAAAAAAGAGAAAGACAAAGTTCGACGGAAATCATATATCGAGCTTTACCGAACTGACACCGGGAGATTATGTCGTTCACGTCAGTCACGGACTCGGGATATACCGGGGTATAGAACAGGTCAGTGTCAGTGGCGTGACAAAGGACTATATGAAGATATCGTACAGAGACGGAGGGAATCTTTACATTCCCGCGACCGCACTTGATACGATACAGAAATATGCTTCGAAAGATGCACATACTCCCAAACTGAACAAGCTTGGAGGACAGGAATGGGGCAAGACCAAATCCAGGGTCAGGGAAGCGGTTGATGTCATAGCCCAGGATCTCGTCGAACTGTATGCGGCAAGATCATCGCGGCGCGGTTATGAATACGGACCCGATACCGTATGGCAGACGGAATTTGAGGAACTGTTCCCGTTTGAGGAAACAGAGGATCAGATGACGGCCATTGAAGATACAAAGCGTGACATGGAGTCTTCCAAGATCATGGACAGGCTCATCTGCGGAGACGTAGGTTACGGCAAGACCGAGATAGCGATACGAGCCGCATTCAAAGCCGTCCAGGAAGGCAAGCAGGTCGTCTATCTTGTCCCGACAACGGTACTGGCTCAGCAGCATTACACGACATTTGTACAGAGAATGAAAGACTATCCCGTGAGGATCGAACTGCTGTGCAGGTTCAGGAGTGCATCCGAGATAAGAAAGACGGTAAGGGATCTGGCGAACGGTATGGTGGATATCGTTATCGGAACCCACAGGGTGCTGTCAAAGGATGTTACTTTTAAAGATCTCGGACTTCTCATAATAGACGAAGAACAGCGCTTTGGTGTGTCGCATAAGGAGAAGATCAAAAAACTCAAGGAAAATGTTGATGTCCTGACTCTTACCGCAACTCCGATCCCGAGAACCCTCCACATGAGCCTTATCGGTATCCGCGATATGAGCGTGCTCGAAGAGGCACCGCAGGACCGTGTTCCGATACAGACATTTGTAATGGAATACAATGAAGAACTGGTAAGAGAAGCGATCAGCCGCGAACTGGCACGCGGAGGTCAGATTTTTTATGTGTACAACAGAGTCCAGACTATAGCCGATATGACGGCACAACTGTCAAGGCTTCTGCCGGATGCAAGGATATCCTTCGCACACGGACAGATGAAGGAGACGGATCTCGAACGCATAATGTATGATTTTGTATCGGGAGATATAGATGTCCTTGTATCGACAACGATTATCGAGACGGGACTCGACATCCCGAATGTCAATACGATGATCATACATGATGCCGATCAGATGGGGCTGTCACAGCTGTATCAGCTCCGTGGGCGTATAGGAAGATCAAACCGTACGGCTTATGCTTTTCTTATGTACAGACGGAATAAGATCTTAAGAGAGACCGCTGAAAAAAGACTCCAGGCGATAAGGGATTTTACCGAGCTCGGAAGCGGATTCAAGATCGCGATGCAGGACCTTGAGATACGCGGAGCCGGTAATCTTCTCGGCGAACGCCAGTCCGGACATATGAACGCTGTCGGATACGATATGTACTGCAAACTTCTTAACGAGGCTGTCAGGAGGAAAAAGGGCGAGGAGGTCAGGGAAGAGGATCTTGTAAATGTCGACCTTGATATCGATGCCTATATACCGGACACATATATAGTGAGTGAAAATCAGAAGATAGACGTTTACAAACGGATAGCATGTATTTCCTCGAAGGAGGAGATGGACGACATGAAAGATGAACTGACGGACAGGTTCGGATCGATCCCGAAGCCGGTCGATAACCTTCTGCTCGTGGCGTATCTTCGCACGATCGCAAGGCAGGTGTTTGTTACGGAGATAGTCCAGAAAGAAAACTCGATAGAATTCAGGGTGCTCCAGAATGCGGACTACGATCCTGTCAGGATCGCCCCGTTCGTTGCCGGATACAAGGGGAAACTCCGGCTTGCAACGGGCGCAAAACCATGTTTTATATACAGATTTTCTCCCGACAGGGTGACCGGTTTATCACCCGCATCCGATTCTCTGCAGATCAGTCTGAAAATGTGCGAGGATATGAAATCGCTTGTAGATACGCATGTTTAATGCTATAATCTGAAGCAGTGATCTTCCGACTATATCGGATCATATAATAAATCATACAGAAAGGATGAATTGTTATGTCATTAGTTACCACAACCGAAATGTTCAAGAAGGCATATGACGGCGGATACGCAGTAGGTGCTTTCAACGTTAACAACATGGAGATCGTTCAGGGTATCACGGAAGCAGCAGGCGAACTTAAGAGCCCTGTTATTCTTCAGGTTTCAAAGGGTGCAAGAGCATATGCCAATCACACATATCTTGTAAAGCTCGTTGAGGCTGCTGTTCAGGAAAATCCTGAGATCCCCATAGCTCTTCACCTTGATCATGGTGATACATTTGAACTGTGTAAGTCATGTATCGACGGCGGATTCACATCAGTCATGATCGATGCATCATCCAAGTCATTTGAGGATAACATAGCTCTT
>JAFZQP010000184.1 GCA_017620345.1 Lachnospiraceae bacterium | reverse complement strand
CGAGTGCAAATTTAAATATCGAAGCGAACACATACGGAATGCTTCTGTGGTGAAGCAATATCATCACAAAGCAGCCTATTACATAAGCCAGGCACATAAACGGTGTCACTTTTTCCGAAAACGCAGCAAGACGTCTGAATCCTCCCGAAATGATGATCGCTGTAGTTATCATCAGTATCATTCCGATCATCCAGTTTATTTTCGGAGCTCCGAGAAACAGCTCGCTTTCAATACCCGGCAGGAACGTCGATTGAAAATTGATCGTGATCTTATTGATCTGACTCATGTTTCCGATACCGAACGATGCAAGTACCGTGAACACGCAGAACAATACCGCAAGAGTTCTTCCGAGCCCTCTGCAGTGTTTTATCGAACCGAGCCCGTCCTGAAGATAGTACATTGGGCCGCCGGACCAGGCACCTTCCGAATTACGACGTCTGTAATACAGACCAAGGACGTTCTCCGAGTACTTGACCATCATACCGAGAAATGCAGCTACCCACATCCACAGTACCGCTCCGGGACCGCCTACACATATGGCGGTAGCAACACCGGCGATGTTACCCGTACCTATCGTCGAACTCAGTGCCATGCAAAAAGCACGCAACTGGGACAGTGCTCCGGCATCATTGATTATCCTGCCTTCACTTCTTACTATCCCAAACGTCTGAGACCACCAGTGTCTTAAATGCGTGATTTGGAAAACACCGGTGATCGCCGTACACACAAGTCCGGAACCGAGTAGCAGTACAAGTCCGAACGTTCCCCATGCAAAAGAATTTACTGTATCATTGATCCTGACAACAGTTTCCATAAATTATCCTTCACTACCAAGTATTTCCATTATGCCATCATAGTCGAATGCCGCAGCCTTTTGCCGGATAATGTCAAATTTCTCTTTTTCCTCTACGGGCAATGAATACCGGTCTATCTCATTCATGATGTCTTCCAGCATGTTACAGTCCATGGCACCTGCAGCCATACGGATACCCTCATTCATATCCCTGATGATCGACGCATCTGCCATCGGTTTTTCTGAATTATCAGCATTGCCGTCATGGTCATCCTTATACAGATATGTCAGTTCTTCTCCGATCTTCAGATATTCGTTCATGACCGCCGTATGATGATCCCTGATATAGGAAATATCACCTTCCTTGCCCGCCGTTTCAAGAAGCTGGGCATCCTCTCCGAGTTCGGATGCACCTATAAGCCTTGCCGAACTCTTGAGTGCATGGATCTTGATCGTATAGTTCTTCCAGTCTTCTGTCCTGTAGCACTCTTCAAGATCATTATGCATTGTCCCGACAGAATCATGGAATATCTTCAGGACTGTAGCGAACGCCTCTTCGGAACCACAGTTTTTAAGAGCCGTTTCCGTGTCGATGCATTTTATCCCCTGATACCATTTTTCTTCAGGTGGATCAACGGGATCAGACAGCATATCTTCACCGGGCTGCGTTGTCTCATCCGTCTCCGGCTCATACACATAAGGCTCATCCGGAACATACTCATCCACAGCACGGGCAGCATCCATCATATCACGGAAATACGATGCGATATTATATGACTTGTTGGATTTGAGAACATACATTATTCCGAAGGTTCCCGGACCACAGTTTGAGGAAACCGCGGCAGATGCCTGCTGGAATACTATGTGTTCAAAATATGCTTCCCTTCTGATCTGCTCTTCTATCCACGCAAGTGTATCATTCGGAACGTCAACATAAGTTACAAATACGACGTCTGGATCCGGAACGGTATCGGCAGGAAATGCCCTGCTGATATACATCCTGTATGCTCTTCGCGTCGTTCCCGGCCATATCCCTCCGATCCCCGGCCTGTCTTTCCTGACCCTTAACATCGGATGAAGATTAAGTACAGACGCAACCCGATGAAGACGCGGACTGATCAAACCTCTTCTGGTCATATACTCGGTTGTGTTGATAACAAAACTGCACTTTAGACGGTGTTTTATCTCCTCAAGTTCCGAAATGATATCTTCCACCGGAAGTCCCTGCTGTACAAGCTTGTTTGCGATAAGTACCAGTAGTCCCGATGCACTTGATATGCACTCCGAATTGATGACCGTAACGTTTCCGAATGATCCTGCCGCTTCGGAAGCCTTCTTAAATTCGACACTCATACCCGATGTTATCGCGATATGTATTATGTGATGAGTCCTTTTAAGAACATCGGCAAAGAATTCCGTAAATTCATTCTCGTCCGGTGGAGATGATGTTGCTTCTTTTCCTGCATTGATATGCCTTATCAGTTCATTGGCATCCATATGGATACCGTCTTTAAACACTCCTTTATCCGTTTTGATCTCAAACGGGATGATCGGTATATTAAGCTTTCTGATGATAGCATCCGGAAGATCGCACATGCTCGATGAAGTAATTATGACCGGAACTTTTTCCGCATATTTGTCTGCAGTACGTATCAGCTCATTATCGCCGGTCATTATCTTTCTTCTGATAACCTTATCACTTGAGATATGGCGTACAAGCGCTTCTTCCATTGCTTCTCCGGAAACGGGTTTTACAAGATATCCGTCAAAACCGGACTGATTATACAGTTCTCTGTTCTCACTTCCCGCATTTGCAGTCAGAACTATGATCGGTGTATTTCTGTTAAGGCCTCCTGACTGGGTCCGGATCCTGCGCAGACACTCTATTCCGTCCATAACAGGCATCAGATGATCCATCAGGATAGCATCATAATGGGTCTTCAGACACATCTCCAGTGCCTCTTTACCGCTCTGAGCTTTATCTATACCCATGTCGGTATCAATAAGAAGTCTTGATTCAACCTCCAGATTCATTTCATTGTCATCGACGATAAGGATGTTTGCTTCGGGAGCGAGAAAACCGCTTTCATAATTGTTCCTCACGCCCATATGCTGGCTGTGGATATTGAGATCGCCGATCATTCTGTGATCTGTGACCGGCTGCTTTATTGTAAATGTAAATGTTGATCCCTCTCCGTAAACACTGTTTACGGAAATGGTCCCGCCCATCAGATCCACGAGTTGTTTTACTATGCTAAGACCCAGTCCGGTTCCTTCAATATGCCTGTTCTTTCCTTCATCAAGACGTTTGAACGCATCAAAAAGGAACGGCAGATCTTCACGCTTTATACCCATACCCGTATCGGAAACAGAGATAGACAGTTCTACCGTATCCCGATCCACTTCATCACTGTCGACACGAAGTTCAATATGCCCGCTCTGTGTATACTTAACGGCATTGTTCAAAAGATTTATGACTACCTGCTTGATACGGACCTCATCTCCGTACAGAGCGCTTGGCACTGCCGGATCCACATTAACCTCAAAGCCGAGCCCCTTATCATGAGCCGGGAGCCATATCATATTAACAACCTCCGAAAGCATATCACCTACCTTATAATCGACAGTGACTATATCCATACTTCCGGCTTCTATTTTCGAAAAATCAAGGATGTCATTGATAAGTGCAAGCAGCATCTTGCCGGATCCCTGTATTCCGGATGCATCCTTTACAATATCATCCGTTGCATTCTGATCGCGCAGTATTAGTTCATTGAGTCCGAGTATCGAGTTTATCGGAGTACGGATCTCATGACTCATGCTGGAGAAAAATCTGTTCTGCGCACGTGTAAGATCTTCTGCTCTTTTTGCTTCCTTTTTCGCACGATCGTTCTCTTCGGTAAAAAGGCGTCCATAAGACCAGTTCATGATAAAGCACAACGCACCGACCAGGATGAGCGATATGATGGAATCGTAGAGGAACATTCTCTCAGAATGACGATACACCCACCATGGGTAATGGTATCCCAGATAATAAAACGTCATTGCAGAAACCGCGAGCACCATGAACATTACATTACGCCATCTTCCATGCAGAAGAAGACCTATATACATAAATGCGAATATGAACCAGATCACTCCGCCGCCTTTAACTCCTCCTCCGAAAAAGAAGAGTCCGGGTATGACGATGAACACAACGCATATCGCGGTTATCTTTATCGTTACCTTGAGTTTGTCAAGATACAGGCTCACCAGTGCCATGACCGGGACAAAAATGAGCGTCGCACCGATCAGCAATATCTCATTGGGATTTTCTTTAATGATTATGTCCCCTATGAACGCTATGAACACGATTATTTCCGATGCGAATGAAAGTATCAGATACAATCTTTCATCGAAATCCCTGTTTGGATCTTTTACGGCGTTTACTGCAGACTTGAGGAATCTTATAAATTTCATCTGTTGTCACCTCCCTTGTCTGCAACGCCACCGGAAAGTGCACGCACAACTACTCTTTCAAAATCCGATATGTTAATTGGCTTGGCGATAAATCCGTCAAATCCCTCCTCCATAAACATCTCCCTTGCACCCGATACTGCATTTGCAGTAAGAGCAATGACCGCAACGTTCCTCCCAAGATCACGTGCAACAGCCTTTATCTGTTTCATAGCCTCCACGCCGTCCATCTCGGGCATCATATGATCCATGAAAACAATATCGTAATCATTGTTCCGGAATTTACTGATGGATTCTCTTCCGCTTCCCGCTATATCAACAACCATCCTGTATTCCTGAAACAGCGATCTTGCCACGACCAGATTCATCGGTTCATCATCGACTATAAGAGCCTTTACTCCGTCGAAATCAGGCTTCTCGATATTCTTGGGAGCATCCAGTCCCGTTGCATCTTTTCCTTCATTCAGGATCCTTATTATCGGATAAGCATACAAAGGTTTGGGCATCAGCATCACCTTGCTGTCTGCCGGAACCTTCAGATCCGGTCCTGCCGATACCGCAACTACGATGTCTTCTTTTGCCAACTCCTCAAAACTGTCCCTGTTCTCTTCGTACTCCTCCTGCCCCATGAATATGTGACTTACATTCATTTTCTCTATAAGACGATCAAGCTCATATATCGTCTCTGCAGGGTACAGCGGAACATGAATACCTGATGCAAGATTGGCAGCCATACTCCGGTAGAAATCACGCAGCTTCGGGACCTTATACTTGTCGGGCCTTACGTGAAACAGGACCGCACTGTCAAACGATTCCTTCAGTAACAGACACGGCCTTGCATCAACAACTTTTTGAGGGATCGTTACTCTTACGGTCGTACCGTTCTCCCTCTCGCTGTCTATCTTTACAAATCCACCCATCCTGTGCGCAAATCCGTATACTATGAAGAGCCCGAGTCCTATTCCGCCTGAATCGCGGTTTCTCTTCTTGTTGGCCTGATACATGCCCTCGGTGATCTGGCGCAGAGCTTTGGCGTCCATACCGATACCCGTATCCGTCATCTCAATACAGAGATTCACACCGTAATCGGTATTTTCCGAATACATCTTCACATAAACACCACCGTATCTCGTGAACTTGACTGCGTTCTCAAGTAAATGCCTGAATATCTTATGGAGCTTTTTGATATCGCCTCT
>JAFZQP010000183.1 GCA_017620345.1 Lachnospiraceae bacterium | reverse complement strand
TCTATCTTCTTGCCGTCTTTTTCGGCGGTAAATACATCGTTTGCTACATTCGTCTCCCAGCCGTTCTCACGTGCAAAGGAAACTGCGTCAAATGAGCACTCGAAAGGATCCAGTTCCTCATCCGGTACCGATTGTTTTCTTATTCCGTTTCTGAACAGATACCACTCGAGTTCGTTGTTCAGTCTGATACAGTTCTCATCAGCTCCTTCAACGACCTTTGCAACAAAATCATCTATCTGTTTTACTGCTTCTTCATCCGAAACATCTTTCCAGTTTTTGTGAATATTCACCAGGACATCCGTAGCGCTTACGCTTTCCATGCCCTCCCAATACTGCCTTATCGATCCGCCGTACAATTGCCTTCTCTGGTATACACCGTTATTGAGTTTGGCAAAATCATTCTGCAAAATACCGTCCACATATTCATCGTCTTCAATATCCGTAGAGAACGACTCGGGAATGGTGCTTGCGTGTACAGGTATCGGGATGAAAGGCGAAGCCGTCTGGTTCGCGGGGGTTGTCCACAGCACGGTTGACAGAGCAGCCGGAACATCATCGAATATCTGTATAACGTTTGCATTAGCGACGAACTGGTTGTTTATGCCATAATGTATATCATTTCCTTCCTTGGAAAGATCATAATCAGTTCCTTCATATCTGTATCTGAAGAGATCAAATGCCTGGTCGAGCGTAACTTTATCGTCAGGTGTAAAGAATAAGTCAAAGCCTGATCCCTCATCATAAGCAAGCGCTTCCGAAGGCGCAAATACATTGTGACCTGCCCATTCTCTCAAATGGCACTCATCACAGTACTTGTTATCAGCTGTATATGAAAGGATCAGATCGATATTTTTGTCATCATCGTAAACAGCAAAGCCGTTCTTTTCAGGGAGAGTGAAAAGATCCGAAGATACGATCGTATCTTTGTCATCGGGATCAACTGTCCTTATCACAGGCTCATTGGAAAATACCGCGATCTTATCATCCGGAAGGCGTGTTGCCACATACTGGTGTCCCGTGAAATTCTCAACTATCCATGCGCCTTCCTGATCGGCGATCAGAACCGTCTCAGCAGCGCATGCACCTGATTCTTCATATAAAGAGCATAATGTCCTGACTGCATCCTTTGCACTCTTTGATGTTGCGGCAAGGATAAGCGGTATCTTATCTTCACATACACCGTCTTCTGCAAAAGTATCCGCCTGCACAGCTTCAATGCACGGATCTGTCGTTATCCCCGAAAGAACGGATACTCCGTATTCATTCGATGCGCATGTATTCCATTCTCCTATGCCGACATACTTCATCAGACGCTGAAGCAGTACCTTTTCATTATCCTCGGGCATCGTATACTTAAACCCGTTCTGGCTCTCGATCACGTCCCCTTTACGGATCGTGCCCTTTTCGATAATGACAGGTACCCCTGCCGAACCAAGCCCGTACTCAAGAGTTACACCCACGAGCATAGAGTCGTCAGCACTGACATCCTTTCCCACATAGATCCCGGTGGCTGCATTAACATCGTTTGCGGCAAATGCAAAGCATGCGCATACCGTTGCTGCACCGAGTATTGCTCTGATCGTTCCCTTCATCTTTTTCTCCCTACTTTCTCCCAAAATGATCCTTTACTTGTAAAAAACACAAAAATGGTGTGAACCCACACCATTTAATGTAACTCTTATAATATTTTATGTCAACAGAATTATTATGTTAACAGATGATTTTTTTCTCTTTTTTTACTTCATACCAGAGCACATCACTCACGGTCTCTCCGTCGATCTGGAGTGCCGTCGGTTTATCAAACTCCACCCGGACGTTGCTTCCCATGATCCTCGTAACAAGGCTCTTATATTTCAGATGATTGCCCTTAAAGACCGAAAGGAACGCAAAGAGGAGCTGTATCCTAAACCTTGCATGTACGACCAGCACTGATACGAGACCGTCTTCATTGAGTCTGTCCTGACCGGGTGCGCACATCATGCCACCCCCGTAATATCTTCCGTTCATTGTAGGCGCCATCCAGACATTGCTGTATTCCCTCGTAACTCCGTCGACCGTGACCTTTGCGTTAACGGTACTGAATCCGTACAGCACACCCTTGAGTGCGATAAGTGCGTAATTGACCTTCTTCCCCGGCGCCCGGACTCTCTCCTTGTCACCCTCTTCGCAGCAATAACCGTCGATACCGTAACCTATTCCGTTGATGAAAAACTTCTTCTGCCCGGCCACCGTTACTTCCGGAAGACATTTCATATATTTATTGATACGGATCACACTGTCCGTTCCTTCAACGTCAATGTCACGGAAAAAATCATTTCCGCTGCCACCCCTGTAATAGAAAACATCCTGCTCGAGCTTCTCGGCGTCAAGTGAATTGATGAGTCGGTTAAGAGTTCCGTCGCCGCCGCATATGACTATCTGATCATCTGCCGACAGAGTCTTGATATATGCATCAATATCTTCAATGGTAAGAAGATCGATATACCGGATATCTTCCGATCCGAATATCTCTCCCACACCTTTGCAGCTTTCTTCGCATGTCCTGTTTCCGGCAAGCGGATTGTACAACACATAAACCAAACCTATCAACCTCTCTTTTCTGCGATCCGTCTTGCCACGTATACACCGCTGGCAGACGCGTGCGAGAGCGAATGTGTAACGCCGCTCCCGTCTCCTATTATATAGAGACCCGGATACTCGGTCTCAAGATTTTCATCAACGATCACTTCCATATTATAGAACTTGACTTCAACACCATAAAGGAGCGTATCGTCATTGGCAGTACCGGGGGCGATCTTATCAAGTGCATGGATCATCTCGATGATACCGTCGAGTATCCTCTTGGGAAGTACGAGGCTCAGATCCCCCGGAGTTGCATTGAGCGTCGGCTGCACCATACCCTCCGCGATCCTCTTTTCGTTACTGCGTCTGCCTCTTACAAGATCTCCGAAGCGCTGTACGATGACTCCGCCTCCGAGCATGTTGGACAGTCTTGCTATACTCTCGCCGTAACCGTTTGAATCCTTGAACGGCTCGGAAAAATGCTTGGCAACAAGAAGCGCAAAATTCGTATTCTCCGTCTGTTTGTCCTTCGCCTCATAGCTGTGTCCGTTAACGGTGATGATCCCGTTCGTATTTTCGTTAACAACAATACCGTGAGGATTCATACAGAACGTCCTGACATTATCCTCAAACTTCTCCGTACGGTAGACGATCTTACTTTCATACAGTTCGTCTGTAAGATGTGAAAATATGACGGCAGGAAGTTCCACTCTGACACCTATATCAACACGGTTTCTCTTTGACGGAATATTAAGATCCCCGCAGACGCTTTCCATCCACTTGCTGCCGCTGCGGCCTACGGAAATGATGCACTGCCTGCACGTATGGCTTCCGCCCGAATGGGTGATCTTATATCCTCCGTCTATGACCTCGATCTTTGTAACGTCAGTCATAAAATAAAAATCAACAAGATCCTTCAGCCGGTCATACAGTTTCTCCAAGACAACGTAATTGATATCCGTTCCGAGATGTCTTACCGACGCCTCCAGGAGCTTAAGCTTATTCTGCATACAGGTCTTCTTGAGACTCGTCCCGGTCGTGGTATACAGTTTGCATCCCTCTCCACCGTTTTCGACATTGATCGAATCAACATACTTCATCAGTTCGATCGCCTTGTCTCTTCCTATATGTTCATAGAGCGTTCCGCCAAAATCATTCGTGATGTTGTACTTTCCGTCCGAGAACGCTCCAGCTCCTCCGAAGCCACTCATGATCGAGCAGGACTTACAGCCGATACAGTTCTTTACTTTATCTCCGTCTATCGGGCAATGCCTCTTTGACAGTTCCTGTCCGGCCTCGAATACCGCAACCTTCAGATCAAGACGCTTGTTTGTAAGCTCATACGCCGAATATATCCCGCCGGGGCCGGCCCCGATTATTATAACGTCATAATCCATTTAATGATTCTCCTTAAGTCTGTTGCTGCCTGCGCCTGTCTTTTCCTTCGCGCCGGTAGAATTCACTCTTTTGCGCATACATACGCTTCTCGGCTTCGCGCCGCATCTCATCTATACTTGTACCGAAGTCTTCCGATGCCCTTACATACCCCATCGATATCGACAGTGTCGGGAAGAGTTTTCCTCTCCAGTTATCAAAGTGTTCTTTAAGCTTTTCCACAACACCGTCCAGTTCATCATCTTCGATATTGGCGATGATCGCAAATTCATCTCCGCCGGTCCTGTAGACACTTCCGTGCTGTCCCAGGACATCCTTCATACATTTTGCGGCACCGATGATAAGCTCATCTCCGGCTTCATGACCGTGTGAATCGTTCGCCTCTTTGAGCTGATTGAGATCAAACGAGAAGATCACAAGATCATTTCCCGGCATATCGTTCTTGAATTCGTCCATAAACTCATCAAACGATCTTCTGTTGCATGCGCCTGTCATGTCATCAAAATGTGCCATGCTGTAAAGCATGTTACGGTTCTTTTCTTCCTCGATCACCGCGTCGATATTCCTGAAGCCGCACACAAACCGCACAACTCCCATATCATCGGTGACACGCGCTACCGCGAACTGCATGTAATTCTTCTGTTTTTTCGGATCGATCCTGTAATAGTTGATGTGGAATATCTCGTTTTCCTTTGTATTACGTATCAGATTCTCGATCCTGGTAAGCTGATATAACCTCTCCCGGTCCTCGGGAACAACATAACGCTCCACATAATCTTCGAGGATCGCTTCGTAATTGCCTTCCCTGACCCTGTTCATGATCTCGGATTTTTCTTCCGATTCTATATTACTGCGGATGAGCTTCGCATGATGGATCGGTGCATCGACAAGCCATATACTCTCGTATTCGCACGAAAGTCCGGCCAGCAGAGTCATCTGTGTTTCGCGCTCATTCTCCCTGGCGATCTTCTCACGCACCTGTTCATCAAAATGCTCAAATCCGTAGATGATCTTGCTGCCGTTGTCAAACGGGATGATCTTGAGCCTGTAGTATACGATCCTGCCTTCCCTGATCGTTCTGTAAGTATGAAACAGCGGATTGCTGTCCTGGAGACGTTTTAAAACATAATCAAAATCACCGAACTTCAGCACGCCTTCCGCATCATCCTTGTATACGAGCGATCTGACATAAATGTCCATCACATGGCGGATATGAGGATCCTCAAGGCATTCTGCTTCAAGCGTCTTACCGAGTCTGTTAAGTCTTACGATATGAACCGTCTCATCTTCCCTGTCGACGTACAACACCGACGTATAACTTCTGGCGATCGCATCATCGATCTCAAACATGAGTCTCTGCCTGTCCTCGATCATCTTCTCCTCATCCTTGAAAAGAGACCGTCTCGAGCTGTCGGATATCTCGTCATAACGTATTACGGAATACCGTCTGCCGTCTCTCGTAAATTCGTGAACCCCGACCCCGTGAAGCGTCTTGAGTTTTCTGTCTTTCCCGATATATTCATGGAATACGACATTATAGACAGCATCGTCATCGGAAAACGCCTTGATCGCCTTTATCATCTCATCCTTTTCAACGATATTGGCAAGGGGGTCCGGTCCGTTAAGACGCTTTAGCATCTCATCCACCGTTGACTCATACATCCGGCATGCGCCTTCTGATACTATATACGCACGGAACCTTCCGTCCTCAACATAGTATACCGCCAAAGGTATCTGTGTATGCTCATAGAAAACGTGTATGGCCGGTGTGAAAAAATCCTGCATAGATACTCCTTTCCGCCGTCCGGCTGATCATCTGATCCGGTTCTGAAGATCGATATCCGTTCTGAATCTCCCGCGATACTCCTCTGTAAGAGTTACGGCATTATGATTTTTAATGCCACGCGCATTCACGCACGAATGCTTCCCTTCTATCACGACCGCAATATCCTCACTCCCCGTTATCTCAGCAATTATGTCGGCGATGTCCTGGCCTATCCTCTCCTGCAACTGCAGTCTCTTTCCGACCATGTCACACACACGCACGATCTTCGACAGCCCTATGACCCTGCCGTTCGGTATGTATGCAACGTTTGCCTTCATATCATACATGAGCGCCATATGATGCTCACAATATGAAAAGAATTCTATATCCTTCATAACAACGATCTTTTCCCTTGACGTGTCGATATCATCATCAAATGTCATGTCAAACATCTGCGCTATCTCGTGATTCGTATAGTTCATGCCCTCAAACACTTCGGCATACATGGACGCAACACGTCTGGGCGTGTCTACGAGTCCCTGTCTGTCGGGGTCATCTCCAAGCGCAACGATTATTGCCCTGATATGTTCTTCGATCGCTTTCGTATCTATCATCTGATGTTCACACTTTTCCTTCCTTGAACATTCTCATCATCTCGTTCGTAAGACTGATGTCTCCACCCGGCTGAAGCTCGATGTCTTCGCGCTTTGTCCACTGCGCATACTTCAGTTCGCCCTCGTCCATGCGTATGTTCTCATCACCGTCAAGTTCGCAGAAAAATCCTGCCAGAAGATCCGATGCCATACCCCAGGGTTGCGATGCATAATATCTTATATTCTTCACCCTGATCCCGGCTTCTTCCGACACCTCTCTTGCGACCGTCTGTTCAAGTGTCTCTCCTATCTCAACAAAACCCGCGATCAGTGCATTGTGACCATACCCGCGCCTGTATCTTGTTATGAGCAGGCTGTCACCGTTTATGACTCCGACTATTACTGCCGGATTGATCCGCGGATAAACGACATTGCCGCAGGCTTCACATTTTAAAGCCCGCTCCGATGTATCGGCTGTCATCTTTTCTCCGCAGCAGCCGCAGAACCTGTTATCATTATACCATTTCCACAGATGAAATGCCGTAAAAGCCGCAAAAAGTCCTGTGATGCATGAACTGCTGCGAAGCTGTCTTAAGGAGTAAGCCTCGAAACCTTCGGGAATATCATGATCCCCGGAGGGCGCAAGAAAATAGCTCCTGTCATCTATCGAAAACAGGTATACGGGCAATTGGGCTCTTATCTGCTCTGCCGTGGTAAAAGCGATCCCGTGATCGCGGATATCTGCAAATACTTTTCCTTCTTCATCGAATACAAGTACCGTATCATCCGCTTTGGGACTTTCGGCCTTGTAATTGTTGTTAAACCTGCTCGGGTAAATATCCTGTATCATCTTCAGCGTTTCTTCATAATGCTCTTGTATGCGGGTCTTACTATCTTGCTGCCTGTAACAAGTTCTTCTATCCTATGCGCACTCCAACCTGCCACTCTTGCTATCGCAAATATCGGAGTGAACAGTTCCCTCGGGATATCCATCATATCATATGCAAAGCCGCTGTAAAAATCCACGTTCGGAGAAACACCTTTGTATATCTTGCGTTTGTGCGCGATAACGATTGGAGCGATCGATTCAACTTTACGATAAAGTGCAAGGTCATCAGTACGCCCCTTCTCTTCCGACAGCTGTTCCACGTACTTTCTGAATATCACTTCTCTCGGATCCGATCTTGAATATACGGCGTGTCCCATACCGTATATAAGACCGCTGTGATCAAAAGCGTCTCCCGACAGGATCTTCGACAGATAATCCTGTATCTCCTCATCGTCGTTATGATCCTTTACATTCTCACGGATGTCATCCATCATCTCCATAACCTTGATGTTCGCGCCGCCGTGTCTGGGCCCTTTGAGCGAACACATTGCTGCTGCTATTGTCGCATACGTATCTGCACCCGATGAAGTCACCACTCTCGTTGTAAAACTCGAATTATTACCGCCTCCGTGTTCCATATGGAGCATGAGTGCAACGTCAAGCGCCTTGGCTTCGATCTTCGTGAACTTCGAATCGGGTCGGAGCAGATTGAGTATATTCTCCGATGTAGACATCTCCGGAAGCGGACGATGGATATACATTGAATCCAGATTCTCGTAATGATTATAGGCATGGTAACTGTACACCGCAAGCATCGGAAAAACAGCAATGAGCTGCATGCACTGCGATACAACGTTTTCCACGGATATCTCGGATGCGTTCCTGTCGTACGAAGCCAGGGTGAGTATGGACCTTGTCATCGAATTCATCACATCTTTTGTGGGAGCTTTCATTATTACATCTCTTGTAAAATTGGTCGGAAGCTCCCTGACATCCTCAAGCTTATCGATGAACTCTTTCGATTCCTTTTCACTCGGAAGATCTCCGAACAAAAGAAGATACGCAAGGTTCTCGTACCCGTAATCGTTCTTTCTGTATCTGTCTATAAGCTCCTCGATCCGATATCCCCTGTACCACAACTGACCGTCACAGGGATTACCGTCGGGATCTCTTGCGATGATGTTGGAAACATTGGTAAGTCCCGCAAGCACGCCCTTACCGTTCAGATCCCTGAGTCCTCTCTTTACATCATATTTCTCATAATACTCGGCAGGAATGCCGTCGTTCTCCATTATCAGACCGGAATAGCCTGACGTATCGATACTGTCTCTCTTCTTCAAATGGTACTACCTCCGCTTAATTCTTGTATATATCATCCGGCTCGGGCCAGACTCTGTATACCGGCCACCCACCGCTTGGATTGGGTTGAGACGCCCATATTTCAAGTCTGTAACTGCCATCCGATAACTTCCTTTTTGCTATCCTCCATCGATCCAGTTTCGAATATGGAACTCCGGCTTTACCCGGAGGTCCGGCGCCTTCTTTTGCAGTTGTATATTTGGGGATTATAGCAGAATTCATTTCCGTAGTACTAAGGCCAAGTTCCCTGTTTATCACTCCGTAGAAACCTGTACTGCCATCTTTTTTCCCCCCTTTTCCAATTAAAGTCGTCCCGTTGAAACAGTTTGTATTTGGGGTATCTTTCTGACTGCCGTTGGATGCAATAAGTTCGACCTTATATTTCTCATATACACCATTTACTGTTGTTTCCACTTCAGCATATAGTCCTGTTCCCTTTAAATAGGTTTCATACGCATCCGGATTTTCAACAAAAGCGGTATTGACTGCTCTTGCTATCTGATCAGCCGTAACAACGTCCTTTGCCTTGCGCGCCTTGTTAACGTACTTCATAAATACCGGTGACAACACGCCGACAAGGACAGCCATTATCGATATGACTATGATCAACTCTATGAGCGATATTCCGCTGTTTTTTCCGGACTTATCATATGATGTCATGAGTTACCTTCTTATGGCCTGAATATCATTCCTTCTACTATATATATCGACATGATCCCGCCGAAAGTGTAATCTCCTAACCACGCCTTGACAGGAGCCACGCTGCCACATGCATCGCCTGCGGGAATTCTCCATCTCTTATCATTGTATCAATCTGCTCAGGTGTATACCTGTTCACGTTCAAAAATTCCGTGGCATCGAGTGACTGTCCCGAAACCTTACGGCAGTTCCTTGCCGCAAAAATATATGCATAGTTATCCGCTATAGTCGCATTTGACGGCAGCGTCAGAAGGTGTTCCCACTCATTCGACTCATATCCGGTCTCCTCGAGGAGTTCACGTTTTGCCGCCGCAAGTGAGTCCTCCGCCGAAATATCCTGTGATCCTCCGTATTGTTTTCCGTCGGATCGTTCAATGCCTCCCGCCGGGAATTCGTTCGTCACTTTTTTTATACCCTGTCTGAACTGTCTAACGCACAGGAACCTGCCTTCCGTATCCTCTGCGACTATAACTACATAGTCCCTCCGGCTGTATGTATAAAACGGTTCAAATATGCTCCCGTCCGGAAATCTGTATGATGATCTTTTGAAATCTATCCATTCATCCTGAACTATAT
>JAFZQP010000182.1 GCA_017620345.1 Lachnospiraceae bacterium | reverse complement strand
TCTCTGTAGAGTTCCACAAGCTTCTTTTCTGTAGCAGTGAGCTTTAAGGCTGCGCCGGCAGTCGTCTTTGCCGTAGTCGTTTTCTTTGCAGCAGCTGTGGTCTTTTTAGCTGCGGGCTTTTTTGCGGCCGTTGTTTTCTTTGCTGTTGCAGCTTTCTTAGCAGTTGCCGTCTTCTTTACAGTTGTAGCTTTTTTAGCTGCAGCTTTGGTGGTCGTAGCTTTCCTCGCTGTTGTAGCTTTTTTGACTGCGGGTTTCTTCGCTGTTGTAGTTTTCTTTGTTGTTGTAGCCATACCTTCTCCCTCCTGCTCACATGAGCATAAACAGTATTACTGGGGATATTATAGTACGGATATGGCAGCACATACAAACAGTATCATTTCATAAATCTGTTCTTAAAAAACTTCCCTTTTCAGCGGGTGTTTATCTGGTACTTGCTTGACGGGCGGTAGATATACCATCCGTGAAGTGCGATCAGGTAAGAACCAAGATTCTTTGTCCGTGTGGATGTCTGATCTACTTAAGACGGCACTGATGCCGTGATGAGATGATAAGACATACCGCAGCTATAATTATTTTGCATAAAAGCAAGCCCTTGATTCAGCCGAATCGGGTAGTATAATAACTGAGTGAATAGGAACCCGTTCGGGAATCTTTTTAAGGAGATGACATTATTATGGGAAAAGCAGATAAGACTATAAGGGAGAGACTTCTGAAATATGTTCTCGCTATACTGACTTTGACAACTGTAATACTTATGGTCGTACTCGGAGGGATCGCGATCGGATTTCTCCTGCGTCTTACCAATGAACTTCAGGATACAGAAACGAGTGAGGTTCAGCAGAGTGTCGGAACATGGTATGCCGAGAGGATGGCAGAACTACGAACGATACACGATACGATCGAAACATATCACATGACATCGGATCCGGCATACAATCCGCTTGAGTACCTCGCATATATGCTTTCCCAGAACGAGGACAAAGGAATATATGACTACTATATCGGCATGGAGGATAAAACATGCTGGTTCGGTGGAGGATGGGAGCCGGCTCCGGGAGAGTACGATCCCACCACTCGTGACTGGTATAAGTCAGCAAAGACCACTGATGGTATATATGTGTCGGAGGCATATGTTGATGCCGAGACTGGCAGGGTTGTTATCACGATGTCCATGGCGATACGGGAAAACGGCAACATAGTCGGTGTTCTGGCTGCCGATATTTTCACGGATGATCTTCAGACAGTTGCAAGCTCATACTTTGACAAGGATGACAGCAAATATGTCGTTCTTATCGATTCGGCCGGAACCATCATGGCTCATAAGAACACGGCATTTTTACCTTCCTCGAACCCTGACGGGTCTGAGAATCTCGTGAACTATAAAGATGCGAAAATACCGGAGGAAGTGGTTCAGGCAACAAAGACCACGAAGAAGATAGCTTCCGACTACAGCGGACTTTTCAGAGTATACACCGGACTTAAGGTGTATGATGCCGATGTTTCGATAGTCGTTGTTGATAAGGGTATTCACTATTACGGAGGACTTCTGATATTCTTTGCCTGCAGTATCATACTTCTTATAGTGATCATTGCCGTAACAAGAAGGGTGACAAGAAACTTTCTCGATCCTATGCTCAATCCGTTAAGCGAGCTTATATCCGCTGCCGACAACATGTCCAAGGGTCAGCTCGAGTATGTTCCCGCATACCAGTCGGATGACGAGATAGGTACTCTTTGTAAGGCTATAGAAAGATCAAATAATGCCATAAGGGAATACATAAGTGATGTCGAAGACAAGCTCTCATCACTTGCAGACGGCGATCTGACTGCCAATGTCGATATGGACTATATCGGAGATTTTGAGGAGCTCAAGAGTTCCATTAACAGCATATCCTCATCGCTTAATTCAACAATGCGCGTCATACTTGATGCTGCGGACGCTGTTTACGGTAAGGCTCAGGATGTTGCCGGGGAGGCCGGGGAACTTAAAGACAGCGTTCAGGGTGTTAACAGCCGTATCGAAGATGCAAACGGTCAGATCAAGGAGGTTAAGACCAAGTTTGAAGCCAATCTCGGTCAGACGAAGGAGTCAATGCAGCTCTCCGATAATATGACTCAGACGCTGAAGAACAGCTACGAGAAACTTGAGGATCTTTCCGGGGCCATGGAAAAGATCAAGGAGAAGAGCAACAGTATCGCCGACATTATCGGAATTATCAATCATATAGCTTCACAGACCAATATGCTTGCGCTTAATGCTTCGATAGAGGCTGCGAGAGCCGGAGAACACGGCAAGGGATTTGCGGTTGTTGCAGATAATGTCAGGGATCTTGCCGAACAGACAACGAAGGCGGTTGCTGACTCCGAACTGCTGATCCAGGAGTCTGTAAGTGCGGTTGACGAAGGAAACAGAATGGTCGCTGTAGCTGTTGATGAGATGAAGGCTGTTGTGGATGCCACAGAAAATGTAAATGAGTGCATTTCAAACATCGCAGACAGTATTCATGAAGAAACTGCCATCATAGAGAGTGTTGCGCAAAGCATAAGCGATATAGATGCGTTCGCTAAGGGAACAGAAAGTACTTCTGCGGAATGTGTGGAGATGACTCAGGGTCTGTATAGCGAGATAGAAAAGATGCATCAGATCATCGGAAACTTCAAGATCTGATCTGAGAAGAGAGATTATGGGAAAAATGTTATCGTGTTTCAGGATCAATCCCCAATGATTGCTTGAAACGGGCTTTTTCCCTGTACATCTCTTTGTCGGCCCGATCGCATACAGATTCAACGTTGTCATCATCCGAAGAAAACTCCGCCATGCCGAAAGCGGCCGAATATCTGAGCCATGGATCGACATCTGTCTGATTATAGGATTTATCGAATGCATCCTGAAGCTGTCTGATCCGTTCGTGTCTGTTTCGGTAATCTGATCCGGTGAGTATAACTAAAAATTCGTCCCCACCGACCCTATAGACAGGAGAGTGTTTGAAAATATCGCAGACAATGTTGCAGCATCCCGACAGATAAGTGTCACCTGCTGCATGACCGTGATTGTCGTTGATGGTTTTGAGGAAATTGACATCGACCATGATGACGGCAAATGCAGCACCGGGATTGATATTTTCGTTCATTTCCGCGATCTTCTTTGAGTATGCGATCTTGCTCCCGACATGTGTCAGGGCATCCAGATACGCATCTTTGCTGATCTCTCCGATCTCTTTTTCCTTGAGTTTTGTCTCGTTTTCAGCAATCTCTTTTTCTTTTTGGATCACAACAATATCTTTGATATAATCCACGATCCTTTTCTGATTCGATTGAATGGCATGATATATATCCGATATCTCATCGTTGTTTCGTAGATTGATATCTATAACACCGGCCTTTTCGTAGTCAACGTCCGGGGAAGGAGAGAAGTGCCCCAAGCCCGCGGTTATTTTGTTAAGAGGTTTGATAACGGTATGCTTTGTATAGTGGATCGCAATGAGTGTGACGAGAAGGGTAAATACAGCGGAACCTAAAACGTCGAGGAGAAGCGCTTTGGTACGTGATGCCATGACTTCATCCATACTGATATCACAGCCAACGTGGCAGACTAAGCTTCCTTTTGAATCATAGACGGGGGCATAAGCGGAGCAAAGCCATCCCCAGTCGGTATTAGAAATAGACGGAGGCACTATTCCGGTCGGACCGTCAAGTCCGAGATTGTCGGCTTCTTTTGTTCCAGTGATATAAAGAGGATTGTCATCGTCGTCAATAAGGTAGATATCTTCATCGGAGATGCTTTCCCCAAGCCGCATGATATAGAGATATTTTATATCCTTCATGTTTCGGAGATACTGGATCAGGAATGAACGGGTGCTGTCATATTGATCCCATAACCCTTGAGCTATCAGGTAATCCCGGATCATGTCCTCATTATCTGTTTCCTCAGCCGTATCTCTGAGATTATTATATTCCTCAGTCGAAATGGCCTTGCATAGGCTATTCAGGTAGTCTCCGTCAACAAACGATGCAAAGTTGATCGCGGTGTTTAACGAAAGGTTCTTGTAGTATGTATCGATCTGACCTATGTGGACCTTATAGGCGATCATCGAAGCTCCGAATGTTGCCACAAACACAACGACCGCGATAAAACAATAAACTCTTCGTCCGATAGATATTCTTTTACGATCCTTTGTACTATTTTCCTGCATGTTTACTCTCTCTATAAAGTTAATCTAGTTGATCTAAGCAGATTTTGAGAAGAAGTTACGCAATTCATCCATAGGTATTGGCTTGGAGTACTTATAGCCCTGAAGATATGATGCGTACATGTCGATACATCTCTTCTCGTCGGTTTCGTCTTCAACACCTTCATATAAAACGGAATAGTGGAGATCCGCAAACATTCCCGCCAGTCTGCCAACTATCTTTTCTGAACGTTCATCTGACTGACTGGCAAGTACCAGTGACCGGTCGAATTTGATGATGTCAAAGGGAAGCTTCATGATCCGCTCCATATTTGAATATCCCGTGCCAAAATCGTCGAGATAGAACTTAATCCCGGTTCCCTTAAGCTTCTCGATCATGTCTTTGACATTAAGATAATCACTGTCGGTCTGGGACTCGGTAACCTCGATGGCAACCTTTCCTGTCGGGATGTTGCTTGAACTTATGATGTTCTCTATGTCTGCCGTGAAGGTTTCATCACGAAGTTCGGGCATAGATACGTTAACGGATATACGCTTCACCTCATATCCTTCGGAAAGCAGATTTTTTATGTTTTCGCAGGTCTTATGAAGTATGATCTTCGTAAGGATGTGGATATATCCGTGCTCCTCCGCAAGAGGGATGAACTGATCGGGGAAGACCATTCCAAGCCCCGGAAGATTGAGCCGCATAAGTGCCTCTGCAGTGTCATATTTTCCGTTTTTGATGTTATATACGGGCTGGCAGTACGGTATGATTCGCTCGTCGTTAAGATCATGCTTCTTGAATATATCTTCAAGTTCTTTAAGGATATCTTCGGATCTGTTGAAGGTTGTTACATCCTTTTCATCTACCATGTGGAAACTGTTGATCTCCATGTTCCTGTGGATATCCTTGATAAAGCTTAAGTATTCGTTTCTCCGGCTGATCTCTTCGATGGATTTACCGATCACAACCTTGAAGTCGGCATGAAGCTTGTCATATTCATCCTTGAATGCCGATACGGCCTCTTTGATCTGTACGTCAAAATCGGGGTTTGAACGTTCAGGCATCATAAGCAGCATCTGACCGTAGCTTATCTTGTACAAAACAGCTTTTTTAAAGTGCTCGGCCGGAAACTGTCTGAGTAAAGCCTGAAGGTTTTCGGGAAGAGCTTTTCCTTCGGAATCGAAGCTTGGAAGGTACATACTGATGAAGTAGAAATCCCGGCCCTTGGAATGATAGTACCGGACGGAATCCTTAAATGCGGAAATATTAACAGAACCAGTCTCTATGTCATAAGGACTTGAGTGAAACAGATACAGCAGGGCGATCGTAGGAAACAGGAATGAAGACACCGTGAACGAGGACTGGAGATGACGTTCCTGCATAAACAGTATGATAAAGGAGACACCTATTGTTCCGAGCATACCGAACAGGGCCTTGTTGTAGATCCTTTTCCTATAGCGGAGCATGATATATATGATGTCTGCGACAAACAGAACATATCCGACCATAAACATGTTTATCCCGGGAGTCGGAGTACCGTCGGGACTTAATCTGAAACCGTGTCCCGTAATGGACAGTATGATATCGGTTATAAATACAAATGTGAAAATACCCGTTGCAACACGCATGATCGGTTTGCGGGTTTTTTTGTCGAGAAGAAGCAGTTCAACGAGATATACAACGTAAAGTAGAAACGTTAGGAACATAAACCCGTGATACACGACCCTTATCACATAGATCGGCGTATAATTCCCATCAGTTATATGGGCGTAACAGTCATGGAGCATCATGTCCGAAGCAGCAGCAAGAAACAGGTAGATGAGCATGTTGATAAACAGACCAAATCTTGCAGTCCTTACTGTATATGACGTCGCAAAGAGCACTCCGATAACAAGACATACTGCAAGTATCACGATGTCTGCCGCCGGCATGAAGTTGTCGAAGTATAATTGTTGCCCCATAAATCTTTTCCCAAATCTTATCTGTGAGCTTCTTGCCATGGAGCATACGGGGATCGAACCCTCAAGTTCACAAGTACGCTCCGCATTGTTTTGCTTGTTTTGGGGCGGCGCAGGTTAGTTCCTGCGCCTGATGTCGATCTTGCCCACGAAACGAAAGAATATCTCGAGTCTTTTCCCTTTCGTTCTCCGATTGTCGTCTTTTTTATGAACGAGAATGCGG
>JAFZQP010000022.1 GCA_017620345.1 Lachnospiraceae bacterium | reverse complement strand
ATGATCTTAAAGGAAGTCCCGGGTGACCGGGACTTCCGTTAAAGTTTGCAGATATGCCTCGTAAGAAAAAAAAGAGAAACGATCAGGAAGAGCCCAAGAACAAAAAAATACAGAAGTTTCGCAAGCCTATCAGTATCAATCCGGGAGTACTTGTATTCCTGGTTATTTTTGTTTATATAGTCATAATGGTGTTCTCATATTTCAGGCAGACACATATCACGCCGTATGAGGTCAAACTCGGATCCCTTGCCATAAACAACACATATGAAGGTGTAATACTGCGTGATGAAAAGGTCATAACGAGTGATTTTTCGGGATATATCAACTATTACGCAAGGGAAGGCGAAAAAGTCAATGCTTACTCAATGGTATATACTGTGGATTCAACCGGAAAGCTTTCCGAAATGATAAGAGACGACAGCAGTGATGACAGCTCGCTCACAAACGAAAGCCTCTCGGATATCAAAACAGCTATTTCGAGCTTCGCCGTTGATTTCAGACCCGAAAAATACATAGACACATATGCTTTTAAGGGCAATATCGAAGGAACAGTCCTGAAGCTTGCCAATACTGCGGTCCTTGCGAATATCGATAAGCTTCGGGCTGAAAATTACGCTGATTCGATAGATTTCGGATACGCGCCCCAGTCGGGAGTCATCCTGTATTCCACGGACGGATATGAAGAACTTACTGCCGAAACTATAACTCCTGAGCAGGTTGAAGGAGTAGATTATGAAAAAAACTCTCTTCACTCGAATGACCTTATATCGGAGGGTGATAATGCATATAAGCTTGTAACGAGTGAACTGTGGTCGATCATGGTAGAGATCGATGAGCAGCGTGCCGAGTCACTCTCGGAGACGGATTATATCGAAGTAAGGTTCCTTAAGAACAATTACACCGCATGGGCAGCGGTAAGTGTACTTAGGCAAAACGGAAAGACGTATGCAAAGCTTGATTTCAATAATTCGATGATCACATTTGCTTCGGACAGATTTGTTGAGATAGAGCTTCTTGATAATGCGCGTATGGGATTGAAGATACCCAATTCCGCGATAACAGAGAGGACGTTTTATCTGATCCCGGAGGAATATCTGACATACGGCGGCAACTCACAGGATCCCGGGTTTAACAGGGAGTCTTATATGGAGGATGGGACACTTTCTGCTGAATTCGTCCCGGCCGAGATCTATAACAGGGATGAAGGCATGCTGTATGTTGATGAATCTGTGTTCAAGATAGGAGATTATGTGATAAAGCCTGATGACGGAAGCAGATATGCGATATCAAAACAGGCAAGCCTGATCGGCGTATATAATATCAACAAGGGATATGCCGATTTTAAACAGATTACGATACTGAACCAGAATGAAGAGTATTCGATAGTCAAGTCTAACAGCGAATACGGTCTGTCCGTGTACGATTATATCGCACTGAAGGGTGATTCGGTCACGGATAATGATTTTATATATGAATAGAGTTTTGGCTGAGCGGAGACCGGTATGAAAAAAGAGAATCTTAAAAAAGTAAGAGACAGTATATTAAAAGCCGCAAAAGAATGCGAACGTGATCCAAAAGATGTTACATTGATCGCAGTATCCAAGACAAAACCCGTGTCAATGCTTAAGGAAGCATATGATGCCGGTGTCAGAGATTTCGGTGAGAACAAAGTTCAGGAGATAGTTGATAAATATCCTCAGCTGCCGGATGATATAAGATGGCATATGATAGGACATCTTCAGACCAACAAAGTAAAATACATCGTGGATAAGGTGGCGATGATCCACAGCGTGGATTCACTTCGGCTTGCAGAGGAGATCAGCCGCCAGGCGGTTAAACATGATGTTAGCGTCGATATACTGATAGAAGTAAATGTAGCGGAAGAAGACAGTAAGTTCGGTGTATCGATGAAGGAAGCACCGATCCTTTGCGAACAGATCAGCAGGCTTCCGGGTATCAGGATACGAGGGCTGATGACGGTCGCACCTCCGGTATCCGATCCCGAAGAAAACAGAGGTGTTTTTTGTGCACTTCGCCAATTATTAGTTGACATAGACAGCAAAAACATCGATAATGTCTGTATGGATTGTCTGTCTATGGGCATGTCCGGAGATTATACCGTTGCAATCGCTGAAGGGGCAACTTTTGTAAGGGTCGGAACGTCCATATTCGGAGAGAGGGAGTACAGGGTCGAAGATAGGAGTTTATTATGAGTTTACTTGACAAGATGCTTGGTGCAATGAAGTATGATGAGGATGATGAGTACGAAGATGACGGTTACTATGATGATTATGAGGATGACAAATCATCAAGATCAGTCAACAAAAGAGCCGTAAAATCCCAGACACTCGATGATGCTGAGGATACCAAAGCAAAAGCGCCGGCAAGGAACACACCTCGTAACGGAAGAAACAGGATGATGAGCAACGGAATGGAAGTTTGTGTTATCAAGCCCACATCCGTTGAAGATGCCAGAGAGATAACAGATACGCTTCTTGAAAATCATACGGTTCTGCTCAACATGGAAGGACTGGACGTCGATATGGCACAACGGATAATTGATTTTACAAGCGGCAGTACATATGCGATAGACGGCAATCTCCAGAAGATATCACATTATATTTTCATACTGACTCCCAAGAATGTTGATGTTTCAGGTGATTTTCAGGAGATCTTATCCGGAGCTTTCGATGTTCCGGCGTTGAACAACAAATTTTAAGACAAGGCTTCCGATCACAGGTCGGAAGCTTTTTTTGAGAAGAAAAGAAGAGGATATGTCATGGAAAAGACTCTTAATGTCTCTTACAGGAACAGCGGCAGTTACGATGTTGTTGTGAGCGATGATTATACCGGCCTTACTTCGCATATACAGGAGCTGTTTCCGACGCTGAAACGCATATGTATCGTAAGTGATTCAAACGTTCATAAGCTGTATGCGGAAGAAGTGCGTGCTGCTTTGGAGCCGTGCGCCGAGCTGATTATCGAATATGTTTTCAATGCCGGAGAGGAAAGTAAGACGCTTGAGACCGTGAATGCATGTTATGATAAGCTCCTTTCGAACGATTTTAACAGAAGGGATCTTATCGTCGGACTCGGTGGCGGTGTCACGGGAGATATCGCTGCATTTATCGCGTCAACATATATGAGGGGATGTGCTTTTGTCAATCTTCCTACTTCACTTCTTGCAATGGCCGATTCTTCTGTCGGCGGCAAATGCGGGGTAGACTATGAAATGTACAAGAACATCGTCGGAAGCATATATATGCCAAGGCTTGTATATGCAGCTACTTCAGTGCTTTCATCGCTTCCGGACAGGGAATATTCATCGGGTATGGCCGAAGTTTTAAAAGCAGGGCTTATAAGAGATGCAGCATTTTATGAATGGCTCATAACAGGGTTTGCCGAGATAATGGCAAAGGATCCGGATGTTACAGGTGAAATGATAGAACGTGCGGTTGCCATCAAGCAGTATTATGTCACAAAGGATCCGTTTGAAGAAAATGAACGCATGATCTTAAACCTGGGGCATACAGTGGGACATGCGCTTGAAAAACACTTTGATTTTAAATACTCCCACGGACAGTGTGTCGCTCTCGGATGTGTTGCAGCCGCATATATTTCGCATAAGAGAAATATGCTGTCTGACGAAGAGTTTTACGAGATAAGGGATATGTTTGTACCGTTTGATCTTCCGATCTCACTTGATCCGTTTGATGTTGATGCGGTATGTTCAAACATAGGTCATGACAAAAAGAATACCGATACGGGACTTAAGTTCATTCTTCTCAGGAAGATCGGCAAAGGCATCATTGTAAATGACGTATCGGAAGACGAGATAAAGGAAGCGGTCAGAAGCCTGATCGCAGAATGGGACTGATGATGAAGAAGAGCACAAGATGTACGGTTGATCTGATAATATTTGCCGTACTTATATTTATCGACCGTATCACCAAAAGGTGGGCGGTACTTAATCTTAAGGACAAGGAGCCTGTACAGATAATAAGGGGTATACTGGAATTACACTATCTGCCGAACGGCAACTCCGGAGCTGCGTTCGGCATGCTGTCCGGACACAGGGTGTTGTTTCTGATCATCGCCGCAGTTGTTGTCGGCCTGATCTTTTATCTTGTCTATAATATCCCCGATGACGGAAAATACAGGTTCATAGAGATACTTCTTATTTTTATCGCAGCCGGAGGTGCAGGAAATATGATCGACCGGTTTATGCAGGGGTATGTTGTGGATTTCATATACTTTTCCTTTATCAATTTTCCGATCTTCAATGTTGCCGATATGTATGTATCGATCTGCACGGTAGTATTGGCGATCAGCGTATTGTTCGCCACGAAAGAAGAAGATTATACAGCTCTGGAGACTGCTTTTAAAGCTCCGATAAAGAAACTTTTCGATAAAAAGAAGGATCAATGAAAGAGTATTTACTGACAGTTGAAGATGATTATGAGAATGAAAGGATCGACAGATACGTCTGTATGGCGCTTGCCGATTTTTCTCGTTCATATATACAAAAACTGATAGATTCGGGTGATATAACCGCATGCGGTAAGACGATAAGATCAAGTTACAGAGTAAAGCCGGGGGATGAGATATGGGTAAGAACACCGGACAGTATAATACCCGACATAGTTCCCGAAAACATTCCGCTTGATATACTGTATGAAGACGACGATGTTCTTGTCGTGAACAAGCCAAAAGGAATGGTCGTTCATCCCGCGCCGGGACATTATGAACATACACTCGTAAATGCCGTGATGTATCACTGCGGAAACGATCTTTCCGGAATAAACGGCGTGATGCGGCCGGGTATAGTACATCGGATAGATAAGGATACGAGCGGTTCTGTCATAATATGCAAAAACGATAAGGCTCATGAAAGCATAGCCGCACAGCTTGAGCAGCACTCGATAAAACGTGAGTATCTCGCAATAGTAACGGGTGTTATCAATGAGGATTCGGGGAAGATAGATAAACCGATAAAAAGATCTTCAAGCGACAGAAAAAAAATGGCTGTTGCCGCTGACGGAAAGCGTGCCGTTACGAACTTTGAAGTGCTTGAGAGGTTTGAAAAGTTTACCAAGATCAAATGCGTACTTGAGACGGGGCGGACTCATCAGATCCGTGTGCATATGGCCTCGACAGGACATCCGCTGGCAGGAGATGAGGTGTACGGAAACGGCGCCAGAACACCGGTAGATACACACGGTCAGGCTCTTCATGCGCATGTACTTGGTTTTGTTCATCCGCGGACAAATGAATACATTGAAACAGTCGCTCCGATTCCGGAATATTTTCGCAACTTTATTGTGGCTATTAAGTAATGTTTGTGGTAAAATCAGATATTATATGAGTGCTCCATATAATACACATCAAATATTTCATACGGAGGGTTACTTATGAGCGAAGAGAACAATCAGGTTAAAACAGAAAATCCGTACACAGGCACATCTAAGCTCACGGACTATGATGTCACATCAATGCTGTCTAACGTCAAAGACGGAGACATGCAGGTACTCGCAAGACTCATCGTTGAGATGAAGAATGAGAACGAGCGTGCACAGAAGCGTGTTAAGATGCAGAGTATCTTTTCATTATGCACATCGGTTCTCTGCTTGATCATCCTTATCATCATGCTCGTTACGATCAAGAACTTCATTCCTCAGCTTGAAGGAGCAGTTGCCAACGCCAACACTCTGATCCTTGCTGTTAACGATGAAGTAGCCACAGCATCAAAGGCTATTGATGATGCGGTAGTTATCATCAATCAGGCGGGTGATACGATGACTGAAGCCAGCAAAGCCATCACTGTTGCAAGTGATACGGTCACACAGGTCAACTCCATGATGGGAGAAGTTCAGGATGTTGTAACTAACCTTGATAAGAGCACCAAGGAACTTGCAGCTATCGATCTGAACGCAATGCTGGATAACGTTAATTCACTTGTTGATACAAGCGAAAAGAGCGTAAATGATGCAGTCAAGAAGATAGACGATGTTGATCTTGATTCCCTCAACAAGGCTATCAAGGATCTGAGCACGATCATCTCTCCTTTGGCTAAGCTTTTCAAGAAATAAATAATACTATTTTCAGTATAAGGAAGGTCGTTTTATGATTGGCGCCGATGCGATCGTAAAATGCCTGGAAAAAGAAGGGGTAACAACGCTTTTCGGGTATCCGGGAGTTGCGATTTGCCCCTTCTTTAACAGCATTTTAAACACAAAGATAGAATCAATACTTGTAAGAAGCGAACAAAATGCTGCACATGCCGCGAGCGGCTATGCAAGAGTCACCGGCAAGGTCGGTGTATGCGTAGCCACAAGCGGTCCGGGTGCAACAAATCTCTTGACCGGTATAGCAACAGCTTATGCCGATTCAATACCTCTTGTCTGTATAACCGGGCAGGTTGATTCCAAACTGCTTGGACAGGATGTATTTCAGGAAGCGGATATTACAGGTGCCGCTGAGAGCTTTGTCAAATACAGTTACCTTGTTAAGGATGTATCTGATATACCGCGGATTTTCAAGGAAGCTTTTCATATCGCTTCCACGGGAAGACGTGGTCCGGTTCTCATTGATGTACCGATAGATATACAGAACAGACCCATTACGGGATTCAAGTATCCCGAAACGGTCAGTATGCGCACATACAAGCCGACCGTAAAGGGGCATGCTGTTCAGCTTAAGAAAGTGGGAAAAGAGCTTGAGCGGGCCAGAAAACCCCTTATCTGTGCCGGAGGAGGCGTGATCCTGTCCGGTGCGCAAAAGGAACTCCATGATTTTTCACACAGATATAATATACCCGTCGTTACTACGATGATGGGGATCAGTTCATTATCGTCAGATGATGAGCTTTACTTCGGAATGATCGGTAATAACGGCAGATCATATGCCAATCGTGCAATGCAGGAGTCGGATCTTCTTATAGTTATAGGCGCGAGGATAGCGGACAGAGCTGTTGCTTCTCCTGATCTTGTTGCCGAGAATACCGTTCTCATACATATCGATGTCGATCCCGCTGAGATCGGCAAGAATGTAGGACCGACTATTCCTATAGTAGGAGACATCAAACATATTTTTGCAGATCTTGCAAAGGATACGTTCTCTGCCGATTATACTGAATGGATCGAGACACTTAACGGTTACAGATCTGCCGAAAAGGCGCGTAAGTCTCCACGCAGGAATTACGTTGATCCCGCTAAGTTCATATCGTCGCTTACATCCATGATGGATGACGATGCGGTATATGTTGCTGATGTCGGCCAGAACCAGATGTGGTCGTGCATGTATTATATATCAAAGTCCGGAAGATTCTTAACGAGCGGCGGTATGGGTACAATGGGTTATTCGATACCTGCGGCTCTCGGAGCAAAAAAAGGCAACCCTAAAAAGCAGGTCGTCGCAGTCTGCGGAGACGGTTCGTTCCAAATGGCCATGAACGAGCTCGGTACTATGAAACAGCACGATATCCCGATCAAGATCATCGTGTTCAATAACGGATATCTCGGTCTTGTCAGAGAGTACCAGCACAAGACATATAACGGCGATTATTCAATGGTAGATCTGTCCGGAAGCCCGGATCTTTCCAAGATCGCGGAGGCTTATGATCTGCCGTACCGGCGCTTATCCAATGGCCGTGACATGGAGAAGGAGATAGAACAGTTCCTTAAACAAAAGGGTGCCGGACTTATGGAATGCATGATAGATCCTATGGATGTTGTTAAGTAGGTGTATTGATATGAAGAGATTGTATTCAATTCTTGTTGAAAACAGATCGGGTGTACTGTCCAAAGTGAGCGGGCTTTTTGCCAGGAGATGCTTTAATATTGATTCGCTTGCGGTCGGTGAGACAGATGATCACGAAGTTTCATGTATTACTATAGTCAGTTCGGGTGATAAAGGAACGCTTGAACAGATCGAAAAACAGCTCAACAAGAAGATCGATGTCATCAAGATCAAGACCTTTTCAGAGGAAGAGAGTATCTCAAGAGAACTCATGCTCGTTAAGGTTAAGTATTCCAAGGCCAATAGACGCGAGATAATGGAGATATGCGAGATACTTGATGCCAGGATCGTAGATATGTCCAAAAACCTTATGATGATACAGATATGTGATACTCCCGAAAAGACGGAACTTCTGCTGCGTATGCTGGGGAATGTTCCGATAATAGAAGTTGCCAGGTGCGGTACTTTGGCTCTTCAGAAGTGTTCTCTTTCGGACTAACTCACATTGACAATAAAAAATCAAAGGAGTACCTTAATATTATGATCAAAGTAATACAGCTTATCGTTGACAATACATCCGGTGTCCTGTCACGTATTTCGGGTCTTTTCTCAAGAAGAGGTTATAATATTGAAAGTATCACCGCCGGCATCACGGCAGATCCCAGATATACAAGGATCACTATCGTTACGAGCGGAGATGCGGATATTCTCGAACAGATCGAAAAACAGGTCGGTAAGCTCATAGACGTAAGAGATATAAGAGTACTCGATCCCGAAGATTCGGTTTATCGTGAGCTTGTTCTTATAAAAGTCAAGGTCGGCGAGGATAAGCGTCAGGCACTTGTTACGGTTTGTGACGTTTTCAGATCGAAGATCATAGACATAACGAAAGATTCAATGATAATCGAACTGACGGGTACCCAGTCAAAAGTAAGCGCATTTATCGAGATGCTCAGTGATTATGAGATACTCGAGATTGCCAGAACCGGTATTGCGGGGCTTCGCCGCGGAAGTGACGGAGTCGTGTATTTATAAAGATGAGATAAAACAAGAGGAGGCTATGTAATGCAAAGGATTTTTTATCAGGAAGATTGTAATCTGTCAATGCTCGATGGCAAGACTATCGCCGTGATCGGGTACGGGAGCCAGGGACATGCTCACGCTCTTAATGCAAAAGAGTCGGGATGTAATGTGATCATTGGTTTATACGAAGGCTCAAAGAGCTGGAAGAGAGCAGAGGAGCAGGGCTTTTCAGTATATACGGCTGCTGAGGCTGCCAAGAAGGCAGATATCATTATGATTCTTATCAATGATGAGCTTCAGGCAGATATGTACAAGAAAGATATCGAACCAAACCTTGAGGCAGGCAATATGCTTATGTTCGCACACGGATTCAATATCCATTTCGGCTGCATCAAGCCTCCGAAGGATGTTGATATCACAATGGTTGCCCCTAAGGGACCGGGTCATACAGTAAGAAGCGAATATCAGGCCGGCAAGGGCGTCCCCTGTCTCGTTGCCGTAGAACAGGATGCTACAGGTAAGGCATTGGATATCGCACTTGCATATTCACTTGCGATCGGTGGTGCCAGAGCCGGTGTTCTTGAGACAACATTCAGGACCGAGACAGAGACAGACCTGTTCGGTGAGCAGGCAGTTCTGTGTGGCGGTGTTTGTGCTCTTATGCAGGCAGGTTTTGAAACACTTGTTGAAGCCGGCTACGATGAGAGGAATGCTTACTTTGAATGTATCCACGAAATGAAGCTTATCGTTGATCTGATTTATCAGTCAGGATTTGCCGGAATGAGATATTCAATTTCCAACACTGCTGAATACGGTGATTACGTTACAGGTCCCAAGATCATAACGGAAGAGACCAAGAAGACGATGAAGAAGATACTGTCGGATATCCAGGATGGTACATTTGCAAAGGAATTCCTTCTTGATATGTCACCTGCCGGAAGAAAAGTTCATTTCAATGCAATGAGAAAGCTTGCAGCAGAGCATCCTTCGGAGAAGGTCGGCGAAGAAGTACGTAAGCTTTATTCGTGGAACAATGAAGACGAAAAGCTTATCAACAACTAAACGGATAAGGCGGAGGATTATATATTGAAGAGCATAATCACAATAGGACGACAATTCGGAACAGGCGGACATGAAATAGGCCAGAAACTTGCCGACAAGCTTGGGATCAAGTGTTACGACAAGGAACTTATAAAGCGTGTTGCCCAGGAATCCGGATTATGTCCGGAGATACTCGAAAATAACGATGAACGTCCGACGAGCAGTTTTTTGTATAATCTGGTCATGGATACATATTCATTCGGTATCACCAATTCCAATTATGTGGATATGCCCCTCAGTCATAAAGTCTTTCTGGCCCAGTTTGATACGATCAAAAAGATCGCCAATGAAGGCCCTTGCGTTATCGTAGGCAGATGTGCGGATTATGCGCTCGCTGACTACGATAACGTCCTTAATCTGTTCATATACGGCGATATCAACAAGAGAATAGATCGCGTAATGAAGAAATATGATGTATCCGAGAAAGATGCAAGGGATATGATCATAAAAAAGGACAAGCAGCGCGCCAGTTATTACAACTATTATTCTACCAAGAAATGGGGAAAAGCCGAAACGTACAATCTGTGCATAGATTCGACCGTTCTCGGCCGTGACGGTACAGTTGAACTGTTATATCAGTTCGTGAATGATTATGAACAGAGATTCCAAGCATAATTTTTATCTTAAGATCGGTGTAAACGGACTCCTGATCGTTTGCGGGGGTATATTTTTCTATTACATTCTTTTCCATTCGGACAAACTGTCGGCACTGATCAGTGCGTTTTTATCGATCCTCACTCCGATAATATCGGGGCTTGTTATCGCATATATCCTTAATCCCGTTATGAGATTTCTTGAAAAGAAGATTTTTTATCCGTTATGGAACAAACTCAAGCGGAAAAAGGATCATGTTTATTCAAAGGAAAAGATCATAATACGTGTACTGTGTGCGTTCCTGACACTGCTTTTGTTCATAGCGATGATATACGGGATCGTTATATCGGTCGTCCCTCAACTTGTGATCAATATTCAGAGCGTACTCAGCCGTATACCGGTGTATCTTCTTAATATTAATGATTATTATGCGAATATTCTGATCAAATATCCGAACCTGGAATCAATACTTACACAGTACAGTGTTGACCTGTCCCAGTTTTTCTATAACAAGGTGCGTCCGTATTTCGAGGATATCATCAGCAAGACTTCGACAAGTCTGCTTGGCAGTATTGTTACGATCTTTAAGAGCCTTCTCAATTTCATAATAGGTGTTATTATTTCGCTTCACCTTCTGATCGATAAGGAAAGATTTGTGGCTCAGTCCAAAAAAGTTCTGTATGCGTATCTGAAGCGTGAGAGAGCGAATAATTTTATAAACAACCTTCGCTACACTGATAAGATATTCGGTGGTTTCATCACAGGAAAAGTGATCGATTCGATCATAGTCGGGATATTGTGTTATATAACGATGCTGATACTTCATATTCCTTATACGGTGCTTATTTCTGTCATCGTGGCGGTAACAAATGTTATCCCGTATTTCGGACCTTTTATAGGAGCGATCCCGAGTGCGTTCTTTATACTTATGGTCGATCCGAAGAAATGTCTGGTTTTCCTGATCGTTATCATTATTTTGCAGCAGATTGACGGAAATGTCATCGGACCGAAGATCCTCGGAGATTCCACAGGTCTTAACAGTTTTTGGGTCATATTCTCGATCACGGTATTTTCCGGATTGTTCGGTTGGGTAGGGATGTTCTTCGGCGTTCCGACGTTTGCCGTAATATATGCAGCATTCAGAACGCTTATCAACAAGCGGCTTGAGATCAAGCATATGCCGATCGAAACGGCTTATTACGTAGATTCCGACTTTACATATGAAGAAGATGATAAGAATAATACCGGGCAGTCGTTCAGATTCGCGCAAAAAACATTCGAAAGAGTCACGAAGGAAACGCTTCAGGAAGACGAAGACCGTGCCAATACTTTAACGAACAGTTCTACAAAAGATAAATTACTCAACGAAAAGGATGAAATTACAGATCAATAATGAGATTTCTGATCCAGGTTGTAAAAAATGCGTCTGTGGACGTGGATAACAAGACTATAGGTAAGATTGAACGCGGATTTCTTGTTTTTGTCGGCGTATGCGATACGGATACAAAAGAAATCGCCGATAAAATGATCCGAAAAACCGTAAATCTTCGGATATTTGAGGACGAGAACGGCAAAACCAACCTTGCGATAGGTGATATCGGAGGTTCCATGCTCGTTATATCGCAATTTACGCTCTATGCCGATTGCAAAAAAGGAAACAGACCTTCATTTATCAAGGCCGGTGATCCTGCGCATGCAAACGAATTATATGAATACATTCTGTCGGAACTTCGTAATACATACAATATAAAAACCGAATGCGGATCATTTGGAGCCGATATGCAGGTATCCCTTATAAATGACGGTCCGTTTACGGTCATGCTTGATTCTGAACAGATCCTGTGAGGGTCTTTCTTTTTGCCGTATATTTATTCGTTAAAGCTGTCTTTCGCGAACAGATATATCAATCCCACCAGTAGTTTCCGTAGACAGCATCAATATGATCTCCGGTTATGGAGACGTCATATACCCCGAGCAGATCCGGTCCTTTGGCTTTATTGAACCATTCAACAGGTGATTCGCCTTGTTTGTAACCGCCAAATGTCTGCATAGCACACGAACTGTCAAATACAGTGTCAGAATCGATAACAAGAGTACGCGGGCCTTCGTCGTCAGAGGTTCCGGACAAGTCCTCGGTAGGAATTTCGTTCATTGTAACCTTTGAAGGTGTGATCTCGAGCCCCTGATCCGAGTATATATAGCAGTAAATGCGCTTACACAGCCTGTTACCGGTATATTTTACGTAAGCATCCGGGAATCCTGCTTTTGTGGCATCATCTATATAGGCTTGAGCTTCCGGTTCTGAACCGGATAAGCCTATTGTTACGCACCATAAAGGTTCCTTATTCAGGTTTTCATATTCACATGAATAAATACTGTAAGCTTCAATACCCTTTTCCTTCAGTTTATCAACAAGATCAAGCGCTAACTGCTTTTCCTTGAATGCTTCCACCCATAAACCGAAGAAAGGATCATCATTGACAGATTCTGTATTACCTGTCTGAGCCTGCAGTACGGATTCCGGAGCGTCTTCCTTCTTTACTGCCTGTGTCTTTATATCAGGGATATCTCCGTTTTTATAGTTATCATATGTATCAGTGAATATATCGGGATAATCGGCAAAGCTTATCTTGACAGCCTGTGAACCTGCAACATAGGAGCCCATAGCATAATCCTCAAAATATACCCAAATACCGTCATGATCAAGCGCCCATGCAAGCCCCTTGGCATTGTCCTCAAGCCTTCCCGGAATGTCTGCAAGAAGGTTTTCCTTATCTGTCGGACACTCTTTAAAGTAATCTTTCAGCTCATTTTGTTTTTCCAGTTCATCAACTATGATCTGCGGAAGCTTATCGGTGTCCTTTACAATATCTGAAAATGAGATCCTCTCTCCTGTCTTCGGATCATAACAGAATCCATAGTATTGCGTATATCCGTGTGCACCACCCATGTAACTGTAATCCTGCAGCGCGAATGAGAATGCTTTATCATCGGCTCTTAAAAGACAGATGTCGGTAAATACTTCACCGGATCCTTCAAATCCTTCGTTCTGAAACTCGATCATATCAGCCGAGTAGGAATTCATGGAATCCTTTACTCTCTTCTCTTCTGCTTCATTATATGTACAAAGAGCTTCGTACAGACTGGGATAAAGCTTAATATCACTGCTGTCCAGATCGATCGTATAGTAGTTTCCTGACATAAGGTCCGAACCGGAAGCCGGATTTTTCAATATGCAGGAGTTGTTCCGATATGAGAAAAAGACCTTTTCCGGCGCTTTTGCTGAAGGGTCATCTTCCGCTTTCTTATCTTCGCTTTGCGTTGATAAATCCTCATCTTTTACAGTTTCCGTGTCTGACGCCGGGTCGGTGTTTTGCACAGTACCCTGGCTGCATGCGCACAATACAGCCGATGCAGCAAGTATGCATAATGGTTTTAACGATCTGAACCTCATAATTTGCCTCCTATGTTTATGGAATATAAGAATACTTTGATTTTGGATGATTTTTAAAGTATAATACGTTTATCCGATATCAGGGATCATAGCTCAGCTGGGAGAGCGTTCGCTTGACGTGCGAAAGGTCATGGGTTCGAGCCCCTTTGGTCCCATATAGTGTTATTTTTCACCGGCAAACCTCATCGTCAGCATTACGTCGTTGATATTCAGAGGTTTGTCTTTGTATATATACAGGAATAATATTATACCGTTTTCTTCTTCCGTAAATGCAAGTTCCGTCTGATATATATCTATCCCCAGGTCCTTTTCAAAAGTATCCTGATAATATGTATATTCCTTACCGTAATATGCTTTCCGTGTCGTAAGCGGGAACTTTTCTATGTCATCTTTCTTCCATATATCCCTGATCATGGCCTCTTCTATGGCTTTGTTGTCTTTCCTGTCATTGGGGCCAACCATTGTTTCCTTGTCAAAATAACAAACAAACAGCTGCTCTGCATTTGCCTTTTTATCAAGCTCATTGAGGCGGTACTGATATCCGTTCAGCGTACCAAGTCCCTCCCGGGCTATATCATGCTCGACAGCCTCCATTTCATGAGGGATATAAAATGAAAAATCAGATCCTTCGATCTTTCTCTTCTTCATCCTTGTTCTGTCTTCGAAAGAGCCGTTTTTAAACGAATATATAGTGTCAGCGGGAGTTGGTGCATTCTTCTCGATCTTCACGATGGAATCTATATATACGTTAACTCCGCTTCCAAGGAAATCCGAGAATATATTACCGAAAACCTTGACTCTGTCGCCGACCGAAAGGTTCTTTATAGTCTCACTGTTATCATCATTCATCGTCTCACAGGCGATGGAATCTTTATCATCCTTAGTTCCGCTTATATATATGATCTTGTTCGTAATGTTCTTTGAAGACACAACCCCATAGATAACATAACGATTGTTATCATACTTTTCTTCGGCTTTATTTTTGTCTTTTTGAAAATCATTTATTATGTCTTTTGCATCCGCCGACTGATATATGACTCTTTCTGTCGGGTCCATAATGACTACCGGCTTCGAGAACCAGTTCGTCCAACCGGCGCATAAAAACGGATTGGCGCATATGATAAGCGCCACAAATGCCGTCATCGTTCGTTTTTTTCTGATCCCGTTAATCAGCTTCATAAGAAAAACCTGTCTTCTCCTGCTCCTTAAGCAGAATATCATTAATGCTCCGGTATACATGTGCCTCGGCATAATCATCTATCAGGAATACTTTGGAATCCTTATTACATGTATCTTCAATCTTTTTGGCAAGTTCATCCGGACTGCATTCTATCCCGTCAACTTTGATAGTTTTCCCGGTGATGATAACTTTAACGGAAGTTATCACAGGCTCGGATATTACCGCAGTTCCTTCTTTATCGTCGTCCTTGGCCGAAGTTTCTTCTGCTCCCGATTCATCAGTTCTTGTATCGCCGCCCCATTCGGCCAGTTCTATTGCCTTATCAAGGTCAATGAGATTGTGTCTTAGAAGTTTGACATTCTTCTTATCGGCACCGCAAAGGACCGGCACAAGTGCCGTTAGCAGAAGAACCGTTATGATCTTTCGTATATCAGTCTTTTTCATAGCTAAAACCGTTTTCTTCAAGGAGCCTGATCACTTCGTGGAATGTAGACGATGAAGCATAATCATCTGCAACGAATATTTCCCTGCTCTTATCCATTTCGGGAACATATGACTCAAAATCTTCTATCCTGCCGATAAGCTGCTCTCTTTCGTAAATGTCATTACCTTTTATGATAAGATAATCATAATAAACTTTCCCGTTATCGGCTTTATAATCGCCGTCATCATCTATCTTATCGGTTATGTCTGCGTCCGATGCCCTGTACTGAGTGGATTCTTCAACAACTGAGGAAAAGAGCATAGAAAACCCACGGGATCCGAATTTCATGTAAAGTCCCGATAAGAAAAGCACACTCCCGATTGCGAACATAACAGCCAGACCGATAAGGTATGACTTTGTTTTTTCCTGAAGATAAGCCATTCCCCTGGGGGATATATAATGGGAGTAGTCATCTTCTCTCTTTATAACGACCTGATACATCTCTCTCATCGGCTGGAACAGATACATCATAAAGCCGATGATCGATATGACGACCAGGACGCCACCGATTATCATGAACAAAATCGCGATCATTTGACACCTTTTAATCTGACATTATCGGGGTACTGACTGCATATCTCGGCAAACATTCCCGATATCTTCTTTTCGTCTCTGTACAATATATCCTCGTCATTCTCGTTGAGTGACAATATGATGGTCTTGTCGGGATTAGACGATATATAATCCTCAAGATATGTACGAAGCCCGGTAAGCCCCTCGGATTCATTAGGTCCCTTAAGTGCTGCTATACTCGGAGCCGGTGAGGATTTATCTGAATTTAAGACATCGATGTTTCGTGTCATTATATCGTTCGGATCAAAACCGGCATGCACAGATATAAGTACTATGTAATCGGAAATGTTCTCAATACTGTCGATCTGATCTTTATAGAGGCTCTCTGCGGATTCAAGTTCCGCCGCCTGGCTGGATAAACTATCTTCCTCGGCTTCAAGAGCGATCCTGTCCGTTGCCAGTTTGCATATGATTATCAGCAGAACTATAAATACAACATCAAGAAGCGATGTCAGATCTATAAGGATATTTCCTTTTCTGTTTCTGTTCTTCATATTCCCTTATTCCTGTGATCAGACTATTCGGCAATGTTTCCGAGCATAACGGCATTGCTTACCTTCTTATCGTAATCTTCAAGGATTATCTCAGTTTCGCTTATCTTACGCGAAGGCCATACGGAATCGATAAACTTAAGAACTATGGCAAAGATAAGTCCCCAGTATGTTGAATCAAGCGCGGATTGTAATGAATTAAGAAGAGCATCCATATCTCCTGCCGTATTACTCAGCTGTCCGATAAGACCTGATACCGTTCCGAGTATACCCATCAGCGGAAACAGTGGGATAAGCGAAGAAAGAACTTCATGAAAAGAACATGCGCTGTTGAAACTTGTATGAAGTTCCCTTATGGTATCGGGAGTAACCTTTTCACCATTTGATCGGTCTTCCATTTCCAAAGTGGATCTGTTAAGCATACTTGTCGTATTTTTCCAGTTCATTATTGCATTGATCTGCCGATAGTGACCGGTCAGGGTGAATGCATTCCATATGAGCAATGCGGCTATAGCAAGGCCCAGCACAACAATGACCGGGATGATACTTGCCGATAAGAAACCTACAACCGAATTTGAATTCATGAAAAACCCCCTTTGAGTAAAATTCGTTGAAAATCTGGGTATTTTGTAAATATAAGGGATCGCGCCGGCGACCCCTTATTTTCCTGACACAATGTTTCCGGATATCCGGAACAGGACATTTATCAGATAGTAAACATTTTTACTTCTTCTCTCAGACCGTTAGCAATACTCTCAAGATTCTCTGCCTGTCTGACAACGTCTTCCATATTCTGATCAAGTAATGACAATGAGGCGTTGGTCTCCTCGGTTGACGCTGCATACTGCTGTGATACCGATGAAAGGGACTCAACAGAATCAAGTATCGAATTCTTATCGGAATCAAGTGTTTTGACAAGAGAAACTATCTGCTTGTTGCCCTGTTCGGTCTGTCGCAGCATCATGAGCATTTCCTCAAATGACTCACTCATGCTGTTAAGAGCTTCGGATTCTGTCTCCGTAGCCGATCTGATGTCTTCGGTAAGTGACATGTTTCTTTCAGACAGATCGGATATCTGCTTGAGCATGCCCGTGATTTCATTGGCTGCCGCATTGGATTCTTCTGCAAGATTCTTGATATTATCTGCAACTACTGCAAATCCCTTACCTGCTTCGCCTGCTCTTGCCGCCTCGATCGAAGCATTAAGTGCAAGAAGGTTCGTCTGGTTTGCGATAGAGATGATCAGTTCAGCCGACTGCGAGATCTGTGCAACAACCTTGGCTGTATGACTTACGGATTCCGAAACCTGCTTTGCTTTATCCCTTGTATTCTGACCGGATGACATGAGCTGTCCGAGTTCGTTCTGAACACGTGTAGACTCATCTATAACTGCTCCGCCCTTTTCAAGGTTGGAGTTAGCTGCTTCAAGTACAGTTTCAACAGCTGTACCGATATTTACGGTAATGCTCGATGTTGACTGAACATCACCGGCCATCGATGTAGCACCGTTGGCAAGATCGGATACAGCCTGATAAATGTCGTTTGTGACTCTCTGACTGTCGGAAATACTGTTTTTGGCATCTGCTGCACCTTCATCAACGCTTGTGGCACTGCCGACGATCTTTTTAAGGGCTTCATGCAGATTATGCCTCATGTTTTCAGCAGATTCAGAGATAAATCTGAATTCCTTGATCGGCGAGTCGGTATCTATATGAGTGACAAAATCTCCTTTTGACATCTGGTCAATGGAATTTGCAGTCCTTTTAACACCTTCGGAAAGTGCCCTGGCTGTTAAGATCACAAGAACATAAAGCGCTACGACTATAACACCGAATATGATGCTGATGGTTGTTATCTTTTTGGATATCGATGATTTGGCAGCAGCTTCAGAGTTTTCTGCCCAAAGTTCAACGATATCGGTCATATTTGATATACCGTCTCTGGCAGTCTCAAATGTTTCGTTAAATGCAGACTGGTCTCCTTCGCCCGTTTGAAAATTGAAAGAGTCGAGCCAGATCTGGTAATTTTTGTTAAATGCGTCGTAGTTATCTTTAAAGCTCTTACCGTCAATAAGCGTACCGGTATAAAGATCCGATTCGGTCATTGCGATATTTGCAGCTCCGTTTACTCTCTCAAGAGTCTGGGAAAGATTATCATTATAATCTTCAACCCTGCCGGCTAACATTGTAGATGCCACATCAGCCGGAAGATTATTACCCGCAGAGGAAATGCTAAGATACTGCTGTGCGGCATTCATAGCCTGATACAGGTCTCTGTCAGCATTAACAAGTTTGCTGTTGACCTGATAAAGCGTATCAAAATACAGTTTTTCTGCCTCTGAATATGTGCTGTTCATCTCTTTACCGAGAAATACCAGTGAAATGATAAGACAGATAACAACCGGAGTAACAAGCAACTGAAGAGCTATCATAAATGACAGATTCGCTTTAGAGAACAGTTTCCTCATGGAAATACCTTCTTTCCGTACCTATACAGGTACATTTGATAATGAAACGAAATATCAACTAATATTATACTGAATCTGTTATAATAAGTCCATGGAATTACAAAGATTATTAAGCCTTACGCGAAAAGCAGTGGATGAATATAACGAGATATGGGACAATGACCGGATCGCAGTCGGAATATCCGGCGGAAAGGACTCTCTCACCCTTCTGTATGCTCTGGCAAATCTGCGAAGGTTCTATCCCAGAAGGTTCGAACTTGAAGCGATAACCGTTGATCTGGGGCTTCCCGGATTTGATACGGAACCTATCGGAAAACTGTGCGACGAACTGTCAGTAAACTATACGGTAGTAAGATCGAACATATACGATATAGTATTTAATGATAGGAAGGAAACCAATCCGTGCAGCCTGTGTTCCAAGATGAGGAAAGGCGCACTCAATGAGGCCATCATCAAACTGGGATGCAATAAAGTCGCATACGGCCATCACAAGGATGATGTTGTTGAAACTCTCATGATGTCACTCATATATGAAGGAAGATTCCATACGTTCTGTCCGGTAACATATCTTGACAGGACCAAACTCTATGTCATAAGGCCATTGTTATACATAGATGAATCTGACATTATAGGCTTCAAAAACAAAATGGATCTTCCCGTAGCAGACAAACTGTGCCCTGCCGACGGTGATACAAAGCGCGAATATGTCAAGGAACTGCTGAAAAAGCTTAATTCCGAAAACCCGGGTGTCAAAGACAGGATGTTTACGGCCATACAGCGTTCAGACTTAAAAGGATGGAACAAAAATGAAGAACATGAACTATCATGATCAGAAAAATGCAAATAACATGATCAAATTAAGAGAGCTTCAGGAAACTCTCCCGCCGTTTTGCAGAGAGTTCTTCCTTGGCATAAAGGATACGACATCCACAAGAACACGACTGGCATATGCCTATGACCTTCGTATCTTCTTTGAATATCTGCATGAGAATCATCCTCTGTTTCAGAGTAAAGAGATAACCGAATTTGAACTTGAATGGCTCGATGAGGTTAAGCCGCTCGATATAACGGAATACCTTGATTATCTGTCGTATTACGAGAAGGATAACGAGGCAATAACGAACGATGAACGTGGAAAACAGAGAAAACTCGCATCTCTTAGGAGTTTCTACAAGTTTTTCTTCAATCTGGAACTGATCAAGAAAAATCCCGCATCCCTTATCTCAATGCCTAAGCTTCATAAAAAAGAGATAATCAGGCTTGATCCCGATGAAGTGGCTCTTCTTCTCGATCATGTAGAAAACGGGGACAAAATGACAAAACAGCAGTCTGCGTTTCACGAAAAGACCAAGATAAGGGATCTGGCACTTATAACGCTTCTTCTGGGAACGGGTATCCGTGTATCGGAATGTGTAGGACTTGACATCAAAGATGTAGATTTCAAGAATAACGGGATCCTTGTCCGGAGAAAGGGTGGTTCCGAAGCCATCGTATATTTCGGTGAAGAAGTGGAAAAAGCACTGAAACAGTATATGGAGGAGCGTCATTCGATCATTCCCGAAAGCGGTCATGAAGATGCTCTCTTCCTGTCGCTTCAGAATAAACGTCTGTCAGTTCGTGCTGTGGAAAAACTGGTCAAAAAATATGCATCAGCGGTGACTTCATTAAAGAAAATTACGCCTCATAAGCTAAGAAGTACCTACGGCACAAGCCTGTATCGTGAAACCGGGGATATCTACCTGGTAGCCGATGTACTTGGCCATTCAGATGTAAACACTACCAAAAAACACTATGCTGCATTGGAGCAGGACAGACGTCGGATGGCTGCTTCAGCTGTAAAACTTCGCGAAGACAACGATCAGTAAGCGGATGACTCACAAACGGGTATCACGATATAATTACCTGGGATGAGTGCCTCGTCAGTCGAAAGGTGATTGATATGCCTGATCTCATCGGCCATCTTATCCACTGTGGAATATCTGTAACAGAAATTCTCTTCGGCGATCGATTCAACCGTATCATTACAATATATCATTACACTCTTATATGCCTTGACAGATGTTGCAGCATCATCAGATCTTCCTGTCTTTGCAAAAGCCCTGATGGAAAAGAACAAAACAAGAGCAAGTGTTACAAGTATACCGATAAGGATAAGCTTCTGCCGTCTGACCTGACGGGTACGTGCCCTTCTCCTGTTTCGCTGTTCATCCACTCTTATCAT
>JAFZQP010000181.1 GCA_017620345.1 Lachnospiraceae bacterium | reverse complement strand
TCGAATTCTCCCATATCATCAAGTGCGTTTGACAGAAGGTTCTTCAGCAGTATGCCCGTCTGATCCGCTCTGTTATATATAAGGTCGAGCTTCTCCAGCGCATATTCGTCGGGTTCGCTCTCCTTTTTGGCGATGAGCCTTGTCCGCAGCAGTTCTGAGGTAAGCTTTATACTCGTAAGCGGATCGGTAAGCTCCCGCCCAAGCGTTGCATATACTTCCGTCTCCTTATCCTTAAGTGCGATCTCCCTCTCCCGCGATTTTTTCAGTTCTTCATACATCGCGTTAAATGCGGATGAAAACACTCCGAATGAGTGTGAGTCGTCGATCGCAGGGATCGTATCAAATTTTCCCTCGCTGATCTTTGCGACTATATCCTTTATCTTTCTCAGCGGAAGCATTACGTTTATGAAAAGATACAGCGCAAATATCAGAACTATGCAGATTATGACCGCTGCAAGTATTGTCCCCATTTGATCACTCCCCTATCAACACTCAGTATCCGTATCTGGTCCTTATCGTACCCGGATTGACCGAAAGTTTTAAAGGCGTAATTTCCTTCGGCACATACTGCAGAGCGTTATAATCAAGAACATACTGCAGCGTATCGGTGTTATACATGATGTTGCGGAGTACATCACCGTAAAGTGCGGAAGCGTCCTCAAATGCAGCGTTCTGGCATTTCATGCTGTAATCGGTCAGTATCTTTGCCGCATCCTTACTATCCTTTGCATCCTGCAGAACGGCAGGAATATCCTCTATCATGCGGCCTTCCGCCTTATCCCAGTACTTTGTGATCGCAGGCGTATACAGATCGGGATTGGCTGAACACAATGTTTTGAGCGCCTTGAATACCATAAATGCACTGTCGGGGTTGAATTTATCATCCTCAAGATCGAGTGCGTAAGGAGCCGACACCTGTGTCATTTTGCTGAAGAGCGGGACAAAAGGTGTGTTCTCCGCACCCGAGAGCGCGCACCAGTTAACGACCGCAAGGTCATCCGGCATGTCGGGATAGCGCTGCAGTATATGAACGTGAGCCTGCGTTTCCGTAGCGATGACCCTGATCTTATCCGACGGATTTACCCTGGGATCAAGCTCGGTCCCTTCATAACGGTTCCTGAATATCTTCATGACATCCTGAACATATACGGGCGAATCCGGCTTGTAGAACAGCGGATAACGGTCTGTCGTCTTATATTCACCGACGCTTGAAGGAGCAAGCAGTTTATGACCTATCCATGTTCTTGAATTTGCATAATCCGCAAGCCTGCCGCGTCCGGCATACGTATCAAACAGATCCATATGTCCTTCTTCATTGTACTGTGCAAATCCCTTTTTCTGCGGAAGCGAATACAGTTCCGGTGATGTGATCGTTTCTTCATAACCTTCCTCGATATCACCGAGCATGAACTCATTTCCGAATACGGCAACACAATCCTCGGGCATCTTGACGGCTGCATACTGATGCCCCGTATAAACTTCCATATACCACGCTTCGTTTGCATCCGTGGCCATGATTATATTCTGCTCAAACGTTCCGCACTCATCTATCGTCTTGGCAAGAAGCTCTATGGCCTCTCTTGCCGTGGCGCACGAACTTGCAACAAGCCCTGCCATGTCGAATTCGCATATACCGGTCTCGACCGCAGGATCTGCCTTTGCAGCTTCATCACAAATATATCCGGTAACGGTAGCAGAGATCGCAAGACCGCACTCATTTGCTGCGCCCGCTGCATCTTCATTCGTAGCACCCAAATACTGCTGCGCAAAAGTCGTCATCGGGATACATACATAACGATATGTGGTATCGGGCAGTGGCCAGGAAAATCCGTTCGTGCATTCAAACAGCCTTCCGGGCTTGTTTTCAACTCTGTCATAGACTTTTACTATCGTCGGAATGATCGTAGGATGAACGTCATTACTTCTGGCGATGATGGTAGTACCGTCTGCGCTCGCTCCCTTTCCAACATACACTCCGGTACATGCAAGTGCATCGGCCACGGTAAGAAGACATATTACCGGAACGATAGCAAGCACAACAGCGATCTTAATTAACCTTCCCAATCTCATACAATACCTCCTGTTTGTAAGCGTACAGATGAAAATATTTTATCACAGCACGGCCTTATTCGCAAAAGCGCCGCAGCGTTCACACGATCTCATACACCCTTGCCTCATACGGCTGCAGCACCCCGACAATATGCACGGGATAATTGCATATGACAGGTCTTCCTTTTTTACCCGCGAACTCCCGCGGAAGCCTCCAGGCTATATCATGATCCGCGAACGAGCAGACTACCAGTACCTTCCTGCCCTCATAACACCTTTCGTACATATAGATGTAGTTATCACCCCTGAAGTATTCTTTATACGTGCCATAGAGTATCACGTCGCTCTTCTTCCTGTAGGCAAGACATTTTCTGTAAAAATTCAGTATGCTGTATCTGTCCGAATCCTCTGTCTTAACGTTGATCTTTCTGTAATTCGGATTAACGTAAAACCACGGCTTTCCGGTCGTAAATCCCGCGTTTTCCGATCTGTCCCACTGCATCGGCGTCCGCGCGCTGTCACGGCTTGAAGCGTATATCCTCTCCATCCTCTTCTCGAGTGGATCCTTTGTATGGAACCTGTGAAAATTCGTCCGGGACGATACATCAACATACTGGTCGATCGACTCAAGTCTTATGTTGGTCATGCCTATCTCCTGCCCCTGATAGATGAACGGGGTTCCCTGCTGGAACAGATAACATGCCGCTAGCATCGTGCCGCTCTCCCTGTGAAATCTCTTATCATCTCCATATCTGCTTATTACGCGCGGATGGTCATGATTTTCCAGATACAGTGTATTCCACGCCTTTCCCTCGAGCTTGTACTGCCACTTGGAAAATGCCTTCTTAAGCTTCTTCAGTTTGAACGGCCTGTGTATGTATTCGGTCATGAAACAGTCTGCCATCATGTGATCAAAATGGAACATAAGATCAAGCGTTGCGGATGAACCCGACAGATACGAAAGCGCCGACGTTGTCGTTGTCATCGGTCCCTCGCCCAGAAGGAAACAGTCATAACCTTCCGCGACCTTGCGAAACTCCGCAAGATACTCATGGATGTGCGGACCGTCCTTGTAATACCTCATACCGTTTATAACGGGCAGGAAAGGAAGGCCGTTCGGAAGTCTTTGGTCTTTCGAAATGAATATGATCACGTCCTCGCGGAATCCGTCAACGCCCATCTCCAGCCAGAACCGCATGATCGACTTGACCTCTTCACGCACCTTCGGATTATCCATGTTAAGATCGGGCTGCTTTTTCGAGAAAAGATGAAGATAATACTGATCGCGCTCCGGCACGTATTCCCAGGCTTTTCCCTCAAACAGGCTGTCCCAGTTGTTCGGAAGCTTTCCGTGCTTTGCATCGCGCCATATATAATAATCACTGTAGGGATTGTTCCTGCTCTGTCTGCTCTTTTTGAACCATTCGTGTTCATCCGAGGTATGATTGATGACAAGGTCCATTATCACCTTGAGCCCGAGCTCATGCGCGCGCGCCAGCACCTTTTTGAACTGCTCAAGATCTCCGTATTCCTTATGGATATCCTTGTAATCGGAAATGTCATATCCGTAGTCTGCGTTCGGTGACGGATATATCGGAGAAAACCATATCCCGTCGACTCCGAGGCTCTTTATGTACTCAAGTTTTTCATATACTCCGTACAGATCGCCTATGCCGTCGCCGTTTCCGTCATAAAAGCTTCTTATCCAGATCTGGTAAAATACCATTTTCTTATACCAGTCGTTCATACGATCACCTCAGCGATTAAACATACTGTTGATAAACATGCGGGAATCTTTGAACCTCTCACGGGATTCCTTAGCTATTTCCCTCATCTCATATATCAGATCATCCGTGAACTCAATGACCGTTCCCGCTATCTTATGGCGCTTCGTGTTATAGAGTCCGGCCTTCTTATTTTCGATCACGGTCTTGTATCGGTCGAAAGCATCATGTACGCTCGACTCCCATGATATGTATATCTCGTCCATGGCATTCTGGCCTACATCCTTCATATGATCGCGCTGTCCCGACAGTCTCTTTAAGAGTTCATACATGCTCTTCGGATCTTCATCGATTATGAACCCGTTACGGTCGTCCGTGATGCCTTCGGCAGCACAGCTCCCCTTCAGCAGAACGCTTGCCAGTCCGCATGCCGCAGCCTCCCTTACCACTATGCCGTTCGTGTCATACGATGACGGGAACAGGAAAAGATCGGCCCTCGTATTCCAAGCCCTCAGCACTTCCCTGTCATAAACAGGTCCTGCAAATATACACTTGCTCTGTCCGTTTTCGCTGTATATCCCCGCGCTCTCAGCCATGCCTTTGATCTCTTCAAGATCCGCACCGCCTCCTATGAACACCATGCGAAAATCAATACCGTCCTTTGCCAGCATCGAAAGCGCGTCTACGATAAGCGGAAGGCCTTTGTATTTCATGATACGTCCGACGAACAAAAATACCGGAACACCCTCCGGAAGATCGTAAGATGCGACCGCCTCTTTTACCTTATCATCATCAATGCGCCCCTTCGGAAAATCAACGCCGTTGCAGACTACCCTGTAATCCCCCGTAAAACCCAGTGAGCGCAGGTTTTCGCCCGCTCCCTCGCTGACGACCCAGACCTCGTCACATGCCTCGATGTTCGAAACGATGGCCTTTACGGCCTCCCTTCGCATAAGATTACCCTTGAAGCTCTTTTCTATATCCTGATCGAATTTCGTGTGGTAAGTAAAAACGATCGGCGCCTCCAGCCTTGTCCGAAGCGCCCGTGCGATAAACGTAGATACGACCGGGCAGTGCGAATGAATGATCTCCGGCCCGAAATTTTCCATATCGATAAGCTCTTTTATGACAAACGGATTGCCCGCCCTGTATCCGTTAACAAGCCGTGTCGTATCAAAACTCTTGTACGGCACTACCCTGAAGGAATAGCTGTCATAGTCCGTGTCCGGATATTTCGGCGTGCCCACGAGCACGTTCGCCAGCCCTTCCCTTTGCATGATATCGGCATAATTGAATACAGTGTTTGCCACCCCGTCGATGACCGGCGGAAACGAATCATTGAGCAGACATACGTTCATATACGGTATCTCCTTATTTATCCTTCTCAAAAGAGAATTCGATCATATCTTTCGAATAACCTACTTTAAGCTTTGCACCAAGCCGTTCTGCGATCTCTTTTCCCATTGAAAGACCTATCCCGAATCCGGCTGTTGCGGAATTGTGGGATGTGTCCGCGCGATAGAATCTTTCAAAGAATCGGGAAAAATCAACATCTTTGCCTTCGGCATATGTATTTGAAACGGTAAATTTTGCACCTTTTCCTTTGCCAAGCGGCTGCAGGGATACCATGATCTTTCCTTCTGGATCACAGTATTTTGATGCATTGTCCATAAGGATCGAGACAAGCTGATGATAACTTCTTTTTTCCGACATTACCGTAACATCCGCTGCGATATCGGTTAATAGGCTTCTTCCCGAGCCTTCTATAACGCCTCTGAACGATTCAACGGTCTCCGTTGTCTCGGACGAAAGGTCCGTCTGCGACAGCGCGAGTTCCTGCATCTCGTCAAGTCTTGTGAGTACGACAAGATCTTCGATCAGGCTTTGCATTTTTGTCACCTGTCTTCGGGTGCTGTCGGTCCATTTCGATCTTCCGCCCAGCGTTTCCATCATTTCGGTGTTTGATGATATAACGGCAAGCGGCGTTTTAAGTTCATGACTCGCATTTGTTATGAATCTCTTCTGTTTCTCATCATTTTCTATAAACGGCCGGACAAGCTTTCCGGAATATTTCCCCATCAGGATGACGTACAATACAAGCACCGTAAGCCACAGAGCCGAAAGATACATGGTGATCACACGGATGATGGCGTACCTTGTCGTACTGTCCAGGATAACGATGAACGTACTGCCGTCATCATTACTCTTTTTCATATAATTCATCACACGTTTGCCCGGTGCGGATATGCTTCCGTAATCGTTACTTCTCCGGCTTATGCTGCCTGCAATAGCTTTTGCGTCATCTTCCTTGATGGCGATATGCATATGATCGATATGTATATGATCCTCCTTTATAAGGGCAGTATAGTATCGTATCTCATATATCGACTCCTGGTTCAGGGCAAGATACGGACGATTTTCAATGTTATAATCCCATTCTCCCGGAAGGTCCCCGTCGTTATCGAGTATTTCCTCCATCAGTATACGTGTCTGGGACATGATGGTCGTCGAAGCTATACGGTACATTATCGCAAGCACGGCCGTGACAACGAGGATCAGTATGACTGTGGACATCCACATGATCTTCCATCTGAGTTTCCTGAACATTTCAGATCTCCCTTATAACAAACGCTGTGTCTTTGTCTCCATCGATCTCGACATTCGCACGGATCGATCTGAGTTTTCCTCTCAGGAACGATATATACAGCATCACCGTATCGGGTCCGGCATTCTCACCCGGCCACACATCATCAAGAAGCTGCTCGGCTGTCATCTCCTCGCCCGCATGTGCGATAAGGCTTCCGAGAAGTCTCATCTCTTTAAGCGACAGGCTGATAGTGTTTACTGCCCTAAGTTCCGACTGCTCCGTATCAAGTTCGATATTCCCGAAAGAGATCGTCCGGACTTTGTACTCCCTCTTTCTGCGGCACAATGCCCGAAGCCTTGCACTCAACTCTTCCATCGAAAAAGGTTTGGTAAGGTAATCATCCGCGCCGGCATCCAGCCCGTCTATCCTGTCTTCGACCTGTGATTTTGCGGTAAGAAAGATCGCGGGGGTAGGGTCTCCCATCTCGCGTATCTTCTTCATGGCGGTTATCCCGTCCATGACCGGCATCATGACATCAAACACCATCACGTCATAAGCATCGAATCCCGCCTTGTCAACCGCCTCCTGACCGTTATTTACGGCCGTGACACTGTAGCCCTGATATCTCAGATATTCCGCAACAACATCCTGAAGATCCGCTTCATCTTCTGCAAACAATACTTTCATTTATGTCCTCCGAAATCAAAGATCAGAGATCTCTTATTATCTGTCTCAATGTCTGCATGGATACATCGCACGCAGCCAGATCGTTTGCGCATCTGTGGAGTTCCGCAACGATCATCTCCTGATCCGCTATGTTTTTCTTGTACTTCAGTTCATGCTCAAGAGCCGCCCAAGTATCCATCGCGATCGTGCGAAGCTGTATCTCCGCAAAATAATGCCCCGGGCAGTCACCGTTCACATCCGCCTCAGGCGATGCCACATCCAATATCATGTGGTAACTCCTGTACCCGTTTGATTTTGCATCGCTGATATAATCCTTTTCATCTACGACAGTACATCCCGGTATGTCCTTAATCAGTCTGACGCATTCATATACGTCATCTATGAACAGACAGACGATGCGTATCCCAATCGTATCTTTCAGTTCCCTCAGGGCGTTCCTATCAGTCGCCTCCAGCCCTTTTCTTTCAAGCTTACCGCGTACGCTTTCATCGCTCTTTATCCGATATGTTATATGCTCATACAGTTTGTCGCCGTCATGAGCCTTCGTGATGGTCTCGATCTTCTCCACAAGATCCGTCATGATCTTTTCCATCGACGACCTGTATTGTCCGTATATATCCATAGCCCTGTGCCTTTCCCTTTTATTTCGTTATATATGAATCCGGATAAAATTTCCACTAAAACTTGCTCTTGATTGTATCGAACATTTGTTCTATAATAGATCACAGGGGAGGATACTTATGGGTGCGCTATGGGTACATATGAGAACAAAAACATAGACATGATCTGCCAGCACAAGGCTGACGGAACGATAATACCGATGAAGATCCGTATGCTTGATGACGACGGCGCATACCAGGAATACAAGATCCGCGCGTTCAAGGATATGAATCATGAAGGCAATCTTACAGGTATCTATCCGTTCGAATGCAAGATAGAATGCTTCGGGCACGAACGGCTCATCAGTCTGTTCTATAACAGTTACGAGCACACATGGAAGTATGCGCCGCATAAGCGGATTTGATTTTGCAGTGAAAATCTGATATTACTATACGTACGGGTTTTTAGCAAAAACAGGAGATCATCATGATAAACGGGTTTAAGTTCAATTTCGGACAAAACTACAAGGATCTTGACAAAGATACAACAAAAGATCCGCAGAAGAACCAAAAGATCGGAAAGGGCATAAAATATGTCCTTATCATCATCGCCGCAGTCCTTGTGATAAGCGGCGGATTCTATAACGTTTCGGAGCAGGAAAACGCCGTGGTCACAATGTTCGGCAAAGTCATCCGCACCGATACCGCGGGGCTATATTTTAAGATCCCTTTCCTGCAGAGAGTACAGTACGTTGATATCACAACTCACGGAACAGGTATCGGATATACTCTCGATAACAACGGGCAGAACATAACCGATGATAACAACGGGATAATGATAACATCGGATTTCAACCTGCTCGATATTGATTTTTACCTTGAATACAGGGTTTCGGATCCCGTTGCCTATCTGTACTCATCGAATGATCCCGAAGAGATCCTCAAGAACATCGCTCTCTCCAGTATCAGATCGGTAGTTGCGGATTATACCGTTGACGAAGCGATGACGACTTCCAAGGGGCAGATACAGGCAAGCGTCAAGGAGGATATGACAAGAGAACTCAATGAGCATGAGATCGGACTTGCCGTTGTCAACATCACCGTGCAGGACAGCGAGCCGCCCACGAACGAGATCAAGCAGGCTTTCAAAGCCGTAGAGACCGCCAAGCAGGGCGCGGACACGGCCAGGAACAATGCTCTTGCATATCAGAACGAACAGTTACCCAAAGCCGAGGCAAATGCGGATAAGATAATCCAGTCGGCGGAGGGCGACAAGGCTGCAAGGATCGCAGAAGCGCAGGGCCAGGTGGTCAGGTTCAACGAGATGTACGACCAGTACAAGCTCTATCCATATATAACCAAAAAGAGGATGTTCTACGAAACAATGGAAGAACTTCTGCCCTCTCTCAAAGTCATAGTTACCGACGGCGGTACCCAGACTCTCATGCCGCTTGACAGTTTTAACGGTTCGGAAGCTTCTGCCATATCACAGCCTGAAGAGCCGGGATCAGAGGAACAGGAGGTGGAGCAGCCATGAAAAAAGCACTTGTCTGGATCATAGCAATACTGGCAGTCATAGTCCTGTCATCTTCGCTTTATACTGTTAACTACAAAGATGTCGCGCTTATAATGCAGTTCGGACGCGTTGTCGGAATTCAGAGAGAACCGGGGCTTCACGTCAAACTGCCGTTCATTCAGAGCACATATGCCATATATGACGGAAGCAGGATATACGACATACCGCAAAGTGACGTTATCACAAGGGACAAGAAATCAATGATCGCCGACGATTACGTTATCTGGTCAGTGAATGATGTGATGAAGTACTATCAGACACTCGGAGGTGTCAGTGCAAGAGCCGAGGAAAGGATAGACGCGGCCGTATACAACGCCACGAAGAACACTATCTCTTCAATGACACAGGATGAGGTCATCGCTGCGCGAGGCATCGAGCTGACCAACCTCATAACAGCCGAATCCAATTCCGACATAGCCGGATACGGCATAGAGATACTCACTGCGGAGATCAAGGCCCTTGACCTTCCGGATGACAATAAAGAGGCAGTATATGAACGAATGATCTCCGAAAGAGGAAATATAGCGGCCGGCTTCAAGGCCAAAGGCGAAGCGGAAGCCCAGAAGATCCGTAACGAAACGGATAAGAATGTCAGGATAACAATCGCCGATGCCAATAAGCAGGCGGAATCACTGCGTGCAGAGGGCGAGTCGGAATATATGAAGATACTGTCCGATGCATATAACAACGAGGAAAAATCAGAATTCTACAACTACCTGCGCAGCCTCGACTCTCTTAAAGGCTCGCTTAAGAATAACGGTAACACGCTTATCCTTGACAAGGACTCCGAACTTGTGCGGATCCTTTACGGAAATGTTCAAATCGAGTAGGAGGCGGTCAATGACCGCCGACCTCTCACACCACCGTGCGTACCGTTCGGTACACGGCGGTTCAATCAACTTAACAAGAAGCACACCTTGCGGTGTAGTAGTCTAACATGGAAATCAGTCCAAATTCAGCT
>JAFZQP010000180.1 GCA_017620345.1 Lachnospiraceae bacterium | reverse complement strand
TGAAGAATATAATTGCTCCTAACAGGCAACATATCATAGTTTTCATGGACAAGATTAAGAACATTTCTATACCCCAATATTTCTTCCTCGTCTCTGTTTTTCGGGGTGGTTTTATCTGCTACAAGCTGCTTTAAGCGTGATCCTGTAGTAATAATGCCCTCAATTCGGTTGGAAGCTTCCGTACTTTGTATCTTTGCTATCTCAATAAGACGCTCCAATTCTACAGGTTTCTGCCTGAGAAAGAGTTCCTGTTTTCCTTTATACTCATGGATCTTTGAAATATACGATATAATTTCGTTATCCCATGTCCTATCGGCAAGTTTTGAATAATCAAATTCTCTCATCCGATCCACTATCTCCTTTCCCCCAAGCGCCACCGCTTTTCTCCCAAATTATAATGTGTATTGGGAGAAATATCAATGCTTTTGCTCACTTTCGGTTCCTTTTGTTCATGCAACTGGGAAGATTCCGTAAAGGTCGGAGCAAAAGTGGAAAAAAGCAATCCGATGGGTTATTTTTTATTTGGTGGCAGCGACATCGTCATGGTCTTCCAAAAAGGCGTCAGGACTGAACTTGTCTGCCCGTTAAAAAGCTCCGGTGATGGCTATGATCATCTGCTAATGAATCCGGGTTCCTCTTACATCAAATGCATATGATGTCTGATAATTCTGGAAAGGCCAGACTTCCAAAGACTTTTTTTCATTGTTGTATATGGCACTGTATTGTGTCATGGATATTCCCGATGCTTTGGTGTATGGATTTTGTGCAGCACTTTGCAACACAACCAACGCGACAGATTCAGGCATTACGGTACGATATTCCTCAGATGCAGTGTCCCTATGGCTTTCCAGCTGGCTGGCGATCGTGATAAAACGATGATATCCGTGGCCATATCCAACGCTGTACTCACTTTCTCCATTTTCATCTGTGATCATTACAGCCTGCTCACGGAGTTTTCCGTTTTTGTAGGAATCCTCTATATCGTCATATGTGAGATAAAAATTTGTCACAACATCGGATCTGATAACCGAAACCTCACTGTTTCGGCTCTCGATCACAGCATAATCACCGTCAGCATCTGTAACATAGATATGACAGTCCTGCCAGTCTTCAGGAGTTACAATAGCCGTATCAACCTTTTTAACAGCCTCCGTTACATTTGCGCAATCATCCAGCATATATCTCAAAAGCATGCTGGATCCGATCGGATATCTTGCCGGTTGATCTCCTTTTTTTATATCCACCCTCAGGATCGATACACACAGACCCTTCTCATTGATCCCACCCATGCATTCATACGGGATGATATCGATGAGACCGGTGTCAAATCCGGGCATATCCGGCCCTCCCCGTTGAAGCAATGGATTTGTTTCGTCACACCACACGGCATCTGCCATTGCGATAGATTCATACTTGCCTTCCGGTTTGCAGTGAAGCACGATGTTCAGACCTGTAATCGTGCTGTCCTCTTGTGAAACCCGATGAGCATAGTCATAGTTCCTGCATGTGATCGGTTCCCCGTCGGGATTGTGCGTAAAAAACGTTGAGCAGCCCGTGTCGATAAATCCGTCTTTTTTAAGTGCATCGATCACATCGGAACCGTAATAGTCCTTTGTATAGTCCATGTAGTAGAGGTAACCATCCTCATCAAGCCGGATAACCTCCCGCTGTCCTGAAACATCTGACTGATCTGTCCCATTGTCTACTACGGATATATTTAATCCGCACCCTGTTATGAGAAATGTCAGAACAGCAATTATTAGAAAGATAGTCTGTTTCCGCAATTTTGCTCTCCGTTTCTTTTTCAAAAATGATGCCCTACACTTTGATGTATATTATAACAAAAACCCAATCACGATACATATACTATGTTTCGTATGAATTAAAAAAAACATCGCGAAATCAATACTTTGCGACGTTTCCTCTGTAAATATGAGCTTTCTGTTAATGGACCGTAAAATCAAAATCTTGCGATGCTTGATTATAACATACATCAGGCATTATTCTTATGGCTCTGTCACAAACAATGGTTGAAAAACAGCAAATTCAACCAACGGTTCAATGATATTTATACCCTCCCGTAGTAGAATATACTTAACGGGAGGGCTTTCTTATGGCAACAGTTAGTTCGATCTTGGCTGATATCACAACATTATCATCTACGGATAAAGATATTCTGAAAGAATATTTGATAAGTCTGTTCAAATCCACCACCGGATCATTGGAATCTTTTGTTACAAATGAACGGTTTTCCGGTGGATTGGTATGTCCGATATGTGGATGCTTACATATTGTCCGCAATGGACATAGAAAAGACGGAACCCAGCGTTATATTTGTAAAGATTGTGACAAATCCTTTGTAGCAGCGTCAAATTCTATCGTATCATCTACCAAAAAGGATTTTTCCGTGTGGGAGAAGTATGTTAATTGTATGATGCACGGATTTTCTCTACGGAAAACAGCATCTATTTGTGGTATTCACAGAAATACGGCATTTATATGGAGGCATAAGGTACTTGGAGCATTACAGAACATGGCGGATTCTGTTGTTTTAAGCGGGATTGTGGAAGCTGACGAGACGTTCTTTTCTGATTCGTACAAAGGTAATCATAAACGAGGGACATTTATTATGCCGAGAAAAGCCCGTAAACGTGGTAAATCTATACATAAACGCGGGCTGTCGCACGAAAAAGTATGTGTTCCCTGCGCCGTCAACAGAAAAGGTTTATCCATTGCCAAGGCTACCAACCTTGGCAGGGTTGCTACGAAAGATCTGCATTTTGTATATGACGACAGGATTGCACCAGATAGCGTTATCGTCACGGATCTGATGAACTCGTACAGGAGGTTTGCTACAAAGAATAATCTTGAACTGATCCAACTTAAAGGCGGCAAATCAAAGAAAGGCATTTACAATATACAGCATATTAACAGTTATCATAGCGGATTAAAACGGTTTATGATGAAGTTTAAGGGCGTATCTACGAAACATCTGAATAACTACCTTATATGGCATAATTTCGTCAATTACGCTCCGGAAAGCGAAGTCGATAAACGAAACATTCTTCTCAAATTTGTTATGTCGCAGGCTATGATTATTCATGTCACAGATATATCAAAGAAGCCTGCTATGCCTTTTACGGCATAAAATAATGCTCCCAACCGAAGTTGAGAGCATTTGTGATTCACTGAATAATGGCTTAGATGGTGTGAAATACCAGATATTCTTTAACGGTAGATTCTTCAACCTGTTTATTTGCAACTTGCATGCACAAATCATACAAATCTAAATCCGTAATATCTAACTCGACATCGTTTAGTGCTAAAAACACCAAAGTCACCATCGCCGCAGTTCGCTTATTTCCATCTAAAAACACCTGATTTGTAGCGAATCCAAACAAATATCGGACAGCTTTATCATATAGGTCTGGAAATAAATCTTGCCCATAAAATGTTTGATACGGCATACTGCATTCTGACTGAAAAAGATTCAAATCGCGTATTCCTAACTGCCCGCCATACAGATTAACCTGTTCGTCGTGTATTTGAAGAATAGCATTATCATCTAATTTTTTCATTGAGCCAATGCACGGAATGCTTTTTCGTATTTCTTATTGAAGCGTTTTGTCAAATTTGCTACTTCAGCAGAAGATGCGACCGTATTTTTTTCTTCATGAACCGTCTTTACATATACAGCAACTTTTTTGAATTGTTCCTCGTTAAGCGTGTTAATCATCGCTGTAACCGCATTTCTTGTAGGAATCATTGTTGTCATCCCTTTCATTCCGAGTTCTCCTTTCCCTGAAATTTTGACATTAGCTACCAAGTTCAGAGAAAGCCCCTCAAAGGACTCCCTCTGTTTATCCCAAAGGGGATCCTTCTTGGTAAGGATATTTTAGCATATTTTGCAAGGAAATGCTATGGACTATACCGTGGTCAACTCATCTTCAAACGCGTCGCTTGTTGTTCCGTCGCTGAATGTAATATGAAACATTCTGCCAACCTCGGCGTCTCTTTCCGCGTCAGTCAGTTCTGCGCCAACTTCGACCTCGGTTCCATTGTACTTTGTTAAATCGCTCTGTGTTGTGTTGAAAATAGCTTTCAGCATATTTGCTTCCTCTTAATCTTTCCGACAGCCTCCCATTAGGCTGTCTATCTTTACAATAGTTACAGCCTTTGTAGGCTAATCATCCAGATTTAGGGCTATCTGGGCACTTTATTCAGTTTTCGCGGTTCTCCATTACTATATAGTGCTATTCATTAATTATGGCAATAATTACCACAAATAACACAAATAATATCGTTTTTCAGAAAATGTAAAAAAATAGCGATAAAGATACTATCTAATTTAAGCCAAAATCAACCGTTATTTGTGACAGAGCCATTCTTATCTATATTTAACTGTTCTCCCTTCGAGTCTTCGTCTAAGACAATTATGCAGCCATAATCATTTTTCGTTATCGCATACACATAACAAGAAGTATATGAGAACAACCGGATTGTTGTCTCAACCCCTTCCTACATAGTAGCAAAGATAAATCACAATAAAACTTTCAGCTCGTTTTATGTAAACCCATTGATATTTATGGGTTCTGAATTGTTGTTAAAGAATCCTGCCCGTCCGATTCTGATTAGCATCATCTCTAATTGTTCTGATCACTTCACAAAATGTGAAAAATAGTTGTTGACCGTACTGGTCGTCATGTGCTTTGCCGAATATCTTATAGCTGAAAAATCCTAAAAATCCGATTGTTTCATCCATTTTACCGGTCAAATTCCATATTGGCATTATAATTTCTATTTTTGCATTTAATATTTCATATTTAGAATTTCCAAATAAAGAAACGATCTTCCACTGTCGTTCTTTGAACAAACCGTAGAAGACCGCTTTTGACACTTTAATGTCCGTATTATGTCAACCAATCAACCAATCATACAGTTCCTGATATTTCAGCGCGCTGACCTGCCACGAGAAGTCCGCTGCCATGGCCCTGTCGACCATCTTGTTCCACTCGCGCTTCTTGTCGTAATATATGCGCTCTGCATTCCTGATACATCCGAGCATCTCATGAGCGTTATAGTTCATGAATGAGAAGCCGGTTCCCTTGCTCTCGTACTCGTTGTAAGGCTCTACGGTATCCTTAAGGCCTCCTGTCTCACGGACTATCGGAAGTGTGCCGTAGTGAAGAGCCATCAGCTGCGACAGACCGCACGGCTCAAACAGTGAAGGCATAAGGAATGCATCAGATGCCGCATATATCCTGTGCGACAAAGCTTCGGAATAGTATATGTTCGCCGAAACCTTGTTGGCATATTTCCAGTCGAAATGCCTGAACATGTTCTCGTAGCGTTCCTCACCGGTTCCGAGGATCACGATCTGTACATTGTCCTGACACAGTTCATCCATTACGTATGCGATGAGGTCAAAGCCCTTCTGGTCGGTAAGTCGGCTGACGATACCGATCATCATCTTCTTCTCATCCTTGTCAAGCCCAAGCTCTTCCTGAAGAGCCAGCTTGTTCTTGACTTTCTCCTTACGGAAGTCCTTTGCATTGTAAGGCTTAACGATAAATTTATCCGTTTCGGGATTGTACTCATCATAGTCTATACCGTTCACGATACCGCGAAGGTCGTTGCTTCTGGCGCGCAGAAGCCCATCCAGCCCCTCGCCGTAGAACGGCATCTTGATCTCTTCGGCATATGTATTTGAAACGGTCGTGATCGCATCCGCAAATACAAGTCCGCCCTTAAGCAGGTTTCCGTCCTTGTATGCTTCCAGCTTGTCAGGCGTAAAGAAATATCCCGGCAGCCCCGAAAGGGTCCGAACCGTCTCAACATCCCATACACCCTGGAACTTCAGGTTATGTATGGTCATGACCGACTTCATGTTGCGGAAGAATTCTCCCTCATGAAAACGCTCCTTGAGGAACACGGGTATGAGACCTGTCTGCCAGTCGTGACAATGAACGAGATCCGGCTGAAAATCGATCACGGGAAGTACCGACAAAACCGCTTTTGAGAAGAATATGAACTTCTCCAGATCCCACAGAAGATCACCGTAGGGCTTTGCTCCGGAGAAATAGAACTCATTGTCCACAAAATAGAATATCACGCCTTCGTATTCCATCTTGAACACGCCGACATATTTATTGTCATTACCGATATCCATGTAGAAAGAGTTGATATACTCCATTTTGTCCGTATATTCCTTGGACATGCACATGTATTTCGGAATGATCACGCGCACATCAAAGTATCGCTTGTCAAAGCATTTCGGAAGAGATCCGACTACATCGGCAAGTCCTCCGGTCTTGATAAACGGAACACACTCCGATGCCGCAAATAATATCTTCTTCATGAGTAACCTCCTTCTTGATATCCCCGTAATGATTATACATTAGTCGACAGTTTTTGTACATATTCGTCCTTTGGCATCGGCTTGGCAAAAAAGAAGCCCTGGATCATATCACACCCCTCTTCTGCAAGAAAATCAACCTGATCCTTTACTTCGACACCTTCAGCAACCGTTCTCATATCAAGCTTCTTGGCCAGTTTTATGGCTTCCGATACGACTATCTGCCCTCTTCCGTCCTGATCTCCGTTCCTGAAGAACTCTGCATCGAGTTTGAGAACATCAAGAGGCATCTCCTTAAGCGAGTTGAGCGAGGAATACCCCGAGCCAAAATCATCCATGGATACTGTAAATCCGTAGTCTTTCAGTTTCCTGATGGTCGTTATGAGAGCATCCTTGTCGTCAAAGAACGCACTCTCCGTAAGCTCTATCTCTACAAGATCATGCGTCGTGCCTGCTTCGTCGACTATATCCCTTATCTGCTCGGCAAGATCAGCTTCAATAAAATGCGCCCTGGATACGTTTACCGAAACCGGAACACAGGCAAATCCCTCATCAAGCCACTTCTTCTGGTCTTGTGCCACATGCCTTAGCATGTAGTGATCGATATTTGTTATGAACCCGTTTTCTTCAAAAAGAGGTATGAACCTTCCGGGACTTATAAGACCGTACTGCGGACTCTTCCATCTGATCAGCGCTTCCGCGCCCTTAAGCTCATTGGTACGCGGATCGTACTTGGGCTGGTAATATACAAGGAATTCCTCGTTTTCAAGCGCCTTATCCTGATTTTCGACGATATTGTCGATCCATTTCTGTTCTTCGATCATCTTTTCGTCAAAAAACGCTATAGCCGATTCATTTCCGCTAAGTGTTGCGCGCGCCGCACCCGCATTGCTGTAGGACCGCTCAACATCAACGTTCTCGCGCTTTTCGGGCCTGCCATTCTCATCCGTTGACTCTCCTATCCTGTCGATCCCTATCCAGTAGTTGAACTTGTGATCACTGTTTATCTTCTCAAGATCCGAGATCATCGCTTTGATCCGCACCTCAAGATCGTCCCTGTCGGTATAGGTCATCATGACCGCAAAATGCGCCGCCGAATGATGAGCCGCCAGCTCCTTTTTAGGATCGATATGGGTCCGTATCGTCTTATCAATGAGCACAAGCATCCTGTTTCCTTCATCAAGGGAATGGCACACACAGAAGTTCCTGTAATTTGCGAACACGATATCAAGAACCGCGTACTTTTTCGAAGCGTTCTTTTTTTTCTTCAGTTCCTCTTCGGCAAACTTGATGAACCACAGCCAGTTGTAATTCCCTGTGATCTCATCCATATAGAACACTTCATTCATTCTCTTCCTTCTGACAAATGCCTTGATCAGGAAAACGATCATAAATACGATCAGGGCGGTAGTGAACAGTAATATGATGGCCGAAAGTATTCCGATAACGGCCATTTCCCTTAAGTAGACGGAAAAATCAGACCTGCAGACCATATTTGTACCGTTCTCAAGAGGTACCTCTATCCAGTATGGCACATTGACGAGGGCCTTCCCTATTTCATGCGCACTCTCAGCCTCCTGTTTGATCTTTGATATGACCGGACGCACCATTTTGGGATCGATCCTCATCATCCCAAACCTGTTAGGCCTTATCACGGGCAGATGCTTATCCGGATAGACAGTGATCTGACCGTATGATGAAGTATCTATGTCTATACCGAGATCAACATCATGGTGCTCCTTCAGTTCCTCCTGTGCTTCTTCCCGTGCTGATGCCGCGATCCCCAGAAGATCTACCGTACCTCCTTTTGAAAGATCGCATGTATTATTACCGTGCTCCGATATGATCTTCCTGTCGGCATCTGTGATGATATAATCCCTGTCTCCTTTATACATGACCGACATGAGATCTTCCGCATCGCTTTCTCCTGACCGGTCGTAAACTTCGGCTATCTTTGATATCGTGTCAAACTCCGTACGTACTTTGGAGTCGATTATATACATGCAGAAAACAACGAGGGTTATCGCAAATGCGGCAAATATGACCGCTCCGAGCAGCAGCATTGCAACGATCGACCCTCCGGTAAATGATTTTTTCAGTTTTCTTAACTTTTCTTCCTTAATGTTAGCCATAACGTACTCCTTATGCTAAGATTTTACCGGCCTTTCTACGGGTTCAAACGCTCCACTTCATATGAGTTCAGGTATGAATCCACCACGTTCTTTTTTACCCTTTCGGAAAAATACGACTCCGACAATATCTGAGGCGAGGACAGATCATATGTATAACTTCCGTCCGCATTTTTTATGATATCCGAAAAACGTACGGCCGCGTAAGCTGTCGTCGATACTCCGTCCGCCTGAGAGATCCTCACATCATAGATTATATCAAGGTCATTGTATGCCAGCCCTAATTCTCCGGCTTTTTCGGGAAATACGCTCTTAAAATACGAACTGACATAATTGATCTTGCCGTATGTAAAAGTGGCCTTGGAATCAATATATACAGGTACGAGATTGGCTTCGCAGAAAATCCTGACCCCGTATTCGTTGGCATCGTTAAACGCCCGTTTTCCGGCCTCTACCGCCTCTTTTACGATCTTATCCGGAAGATCCGCGGCATTTCTTATGTACTCACTGTCCGTCGACACCGTATACTCGCGGATACACTGCTCCGAAGGAACCTCAACCGTATACCCCGCCTCAAGGCACATATCTTCCGTATACTGCGCCCTGACCCTTACGATATCGCCGTTTGCATATGTTTTTTTCGGATCCTCTACAACAAATGTCATCTTTTTGATGAACGGATGCGGACTTGTATTTTCAAGCGTCACCTGCGCTCCCGGTGATATCCCTTCAAATGCGACCTCCAAATGCGCAAAAACCTCGTCAACCGTTATCATCTTTGCATCCGGCAGTCCTTCTACCGTAAAGTTTCCCGTGGAGTTTTTTATATCCAGCTTCAGCTTTTTGGCAAGCTTGGTATCACATTTTCCGACAACATTGATCGTCTCACCGTTTGACAGACCGGTCGACCTCGTTATCGAAAATGACAGGCTCTGCCTGAACTTTGCGTAATCCGCATCAGCTACATTCGATGTGTTAAACCATGAACCCTCATGTTCTTTCTTGATCGCAGCCAGGAGCCTGTCCACCTCAACATCATCGGTAAAAGCCGTGGCAAACCCGTCATTGTTGAATCCCGAGAACTCGACCCTGCACAGTTTTGCCAGATCGACCGTTTCAACGGGAAGGGATGCGGCTGCGATCATCACGATCAGGGTGCATAAAATAAACAGCAACGCAAAGATAAGTATTATGATCCTTCTCCTGCGTCGCCTTACTACTCCGACCCTGTGTTTTCTCTTTTCCCGTTCACTTTTTTGCATATGTTCGTTTCAGTTCCGCCGCATTGTTCCTGACGGCATCTGTTATCTTCTCGCCCGCGAGCATCCTTGCTATCTCCTCAACGGAATCATCGTAGGAAAGGCGTCTGACGGTCGTTGACGTATGCCCGTCCGTGGCATTTTTTTCTATCAGAAAATGAGTCGTTGCGTGGCTTGCTATCTGCGGAAGATGCGTCACCGCTATAACCTGATGATCCTGCGCGATATAAGACATGCGGTCTGCCACAAGCTGGGCGGTCTTTCCGCTTATTCCCGTATCGATCTCGTCAAATATGAGTGTTCCGATGTTGTCGCGCTTTGCAAGAACGGATTTGAGCGCCAGCATGATCCTTGACAGTTCACCGCCCGACGCAACGCTTGTAAGGGGCCTTACCGGCTCTCCCGGATTGGTCGAGATCATAAACTCGACATCATCGAACCCGTCGCGCATTATATTCTCACTGTCTGAAGAAACGACGATCTCAAACCTTGAATCTATGAAGTTAAGGTTACTTAATGCCTCAACTATGTCCCGCTGAAGGATAAGCGCCTCCTTATGCCTTATAGCGGACACTTTTTCGCATATCTCAAGCAAAGCAGCATGCAGCTGCTCCATTTTATCCTGTAGTCCGGCGATATACGAATCATGATCGGTCATCTTTTCGATCCTGTCGGATTCTGCATCGAGCCGTTCTTTTATCGCCTCTATCGTGCCGCCGTACTTCATCTTGAGGCTGTTGATCGTATCAAGACGCTCACTCGTCCTTGAATAATCCTCTTCCGAGTATTCAAGGGTCCCTGCGTAATCCGTGATGCCCCGTATGCATTCGCCAAGGATATCCTCAGCGGTTATAAGTTGCTCATACATCGGTTTTACCGATTCATCCATCTCAGAGATCTGCCTGAGCAGTGACAGAGCGTGACCTGTAAGTGCCGATGCACCTTCTCCGTCCGACGAGAGCGCGGCTTCGACTCCGCCGGTCATCTCGGCAATATTACGCGCGTTGTTCATTCTGGCAAAATCAGCCTCCAGCGCTTCGTCTTCGCCCGGTTTTACATCGGCTGCCTCTATCTCGTTTACGACAAATCTCGCATAATCAAGATCGGCTGCCAACGACTGTGTGGACTTTATTGCATCCTCATATTCGCCCTTTACCCTGTGATACTCATCATATAAGTTGTGTAGTTTACATAACTCATCATCAAGATCACTGCCGCAAAAGCTGTCAAGCATCAGCTTATGATTTTTCCTGTACAGAAGCGACTGGTGCTCATGCTGACCGTGAATGTCAAGAAGATACTCTGCTATCTCACGGATTGTCGATGCCGTGACGGTCTCTCCGTTTACCTTGCAGACCGACCTGCCCCCGGAAACCCTCCGTTGGAGTATGACCTGGTCGTCGGTTGACATAATGTCGAATCTTTGGAGATTCTCCCGTGTTGCTTCGTCAAATCCCCCGAACACAAGCTCACACAGGGCGACATCTCCTTCATCCCTTACGATATCCTTGGGCATTCTTGATCCGAGTGCAAAATTGACTGCATCTATAAGGATCGATTTACCTGCACCCGTTTCTCCGGTAAGTATGTTAAGTCCTTCCGTAAGATCGATCTCGACATCATCTATGAGTGCTATATTTTTAACATGCAGACTGTAAAGCATCAGTTATCGCTGTTTCCTATCAGTTTTTCAAATGTTTCCATAACAGCGCCTACATCCTCGCTTGAACGTATGGCGCACATGATCGTATCGTCTCCCGCGATGCATCCGACTATCTTCGGTATGGACAGTGCATCAACCGCTGCAGCAACTGCCATGGCCATTCCGGATACGGTCTTGATCACAAGGATGTTCGATGCTGCCTCCATTGACACATAACCGGCCCGCAGTATCCCGACCAGCCTGTCGCCGCCGAATGTCTCTCTTTCATGTGATGGGGCATAGCATTGTCTGCCCGATGATGAAGGGACTTTGCGCAGGTTAAGCTGCTTGATATCTCTTGAAACAGTCGCCTGTGTTACGTTAAAACCCGCTTCACCGAGAAGCCGTGCCAGCTCCTCCTGCGTCTCAACCTCAGACGACTGTATGATCTCCATTATCTTCTGGTGTCTGTAATTCTTCATCTTCTATCCCATCTTCCTTGACAGTACTTCGAGAAAGCTTTCCTTGCTGAGCTTTATGAGTTTTACGGACGCTTCGGCTTTTTTGATCCTGATCTCGTCATCAGGTGTCATCGGAAGTTCCGATCCGCCGTCATAATATGCGGCCGCCACATTAGAACGTCTCGATGACTTCTTCACCAGTCTTATCACAACGGTGTCCGCAGCTGACAGAACAAACGACCTGCATTCGACCTCAAGCGGACATATCGGAGTGATCACTATCATGGATGAGGCCGGCTCGACTATCGGTCCTCCCGCGGACATGTTGTATGCCGTCGAACCGCTCGGGGTCGCGATTATCACCCCGTCGCCGGATATGGTCGTAAGATATGTGCCGTTGACCTCGATATAGAACGAACCAACGCTCGATCCCGGTGACTTCACAACGATATCATTAAATGCATAACAGTTGCTACGTATCTCTCCGTCGATAACGGGCGTTCCCGAAAGCATCATCCGCTCTTCCAGGACAACATCGTCATTCATCAGTCTCTCGAGTGCGGGTGTTATTTTTTCTTTGTCGACCTCGGCGAGGTATCCGAGATGTCCGAGGTTTACCCCTATCATCGGTATCTTCTTCGGAGCAAGTATCCCGGCAGCCTGAATGAATGTACCGTCACCTCCGAGGACCAGTACCGCCTCAGTATCATCGGGCATTTCCCTGATCTTTTGGATCTCGGCACTGTTCGGGTCGCTGTCGCGCTCGATCGCCACGTATTCACACGATCTTCCTTTTGACTTAAGATACTCGGTTATCTGTATCGCCTTCTCGCATCCCGGATCCCTGTGTTCATTTGTAATTACGAAAAATCTGTCCATTTATATACTCTCAAATGCGCTGCCTACAACCGTTCCTATACATCCGGTCAGTTCCTTTGTTTGCGGGGCTCCGTCCTTTTCAAGGAGCAGAAGATATTCTATATTGCCTTCGGGTCCCCTTATCGGTGAATACGTAAGTTTTTGCGGTGCGAACCCGTCTTCCTCCGCTACTTTTATTATCTTCTCTATCACTTCTTCGTGTACTTTTCTGTCCCTTACTACGCCCTTCTTCCCGACCTGTTCACGTCCCGCTTCAAACTGCGGTTTGATAAGGCATACCATCATAGCTCCTCCCCGAAGGAGCGGATATGCGGCCGGAAGTATCTTATCAAGCGATATGAATGATACATCTGCCGATGCAAAATCGATAGCTTCGGGTATCTGCTCATGCGTCACATACCGGAAGTTTGTCTTCTCCATGCATATGACACGCTCATCGTTTCGAAGCTTCCATGCAAGCTGACCGTGACCGGAATCAACCGCATATACCTTTGTTGCACCGTTCTGCAGCATACAGTCGGTAAACCCGCCTGTGGAACTGCCTATATCAAGACATGTAAGATCATTAAGAGTTAGGCCGAATTCACTGACTGCTTTTTCAAGCTTCAGGCCGCCGCGGCTTACATACTTAAGCGGATCACCCTTTACGATTATGTCAGGCTCATTTTCATCAAACGTCGACCCGGCTTTGTCCTCACGCTGACCGCGGACAAATACACTGCCGCTCATTATTATGGCCTTTGCCTTCTCACGTGACTGCGCAAGTCCTCTTTCAACGAGTAATACATCGAGTCTCTGCTTCATCTGCCTATGATCTTCTCCACTATGGAATCACAGTCTATTCCGACTTCTTTTGCCAGTATGCTGACATTACCGTGTTCTACATAATCATCGGGAAGCGAGCATACAAGGATCTTTACATTCAGATCGTTATCGTCTGCATACTCTCTTACGTGCTCACCGAATCCGCCGTTTTCGACGTTCTCTTCAAGAGTGACGATAAGGCTGTGCTGCTTGGACAGGTAAGTTATCATCTCTCCGTCTATCGGTTTTACAAACCTTGCATTTACAAGCGTAACATGCTTACCGTATTTTTCCTTCAGTACATCCCTTACCTGCTCGGCGATCCTGACCATGCTGCCGACAGCAACAAGCGCTATTTCAGACTCCTCATATATCATCTCGCTCTGTGCGTATATGATCGGTTTTCTGTATTCCTCGAGTCCGTCATAGGCAAGTCCTCTCGGATACCTTACCGCTACCGGATGTCCGAGTGCTACCGCAAACTTGAGCATATCCGACAGTTCCCATTTATTCTTTGGAGCCATGACCGTCATGTTCGGAATGCTCGACAGATATGACAGGTCAAATATCCCCTGGTGTGTCTCACCGTCTGCACCGACGATCCCGGCTCTGTCTATTGCAAAAATGACCGGAAGATCCTGGATACACACATCGTGTATTATCTGATCATATGCCCTTTGCAGGAAAGATGAGTATATCGCGACTATCGGTATGAACCCGCCTGCTGCAAGCCCTGCGGCAAATGTGACCGCGTGCTCCTCCGCTATCCCGACGTCAAAGAACCTCTCTGGAAATTTTCTTGAGAAACGCTTCAGGCCGGTACCGTCCGGCATTGCTGCCGTGATCGCACATATCTTCGGATTTCTTTCTCCGAGTTTTAATACAACTGTCGAAAATACATCCGTATAGTTCGCCTTGGTCCTGTTGACCGCCGGAAGCCCTGTCTCTATATCAAAAGGCTCCGCGCCGTGGAACCTGGCCGGATGGCGTTCAGCAGGCGCATATCCCTTACCCTTGTGAGTAAGTACATGGACTATGACGCATTTGGGATATCTTCTGGCTTCCCTGAACAACTTGACCATAGCCTTTATGTCATGTCCGTCGACAGGTCCGAGATACGTTATTCCCATGTCTTCGAAAAACATGCCCGGTACTACGAGCTGCTTGAAACTGCTCTTGTATTTTTTCAGTTTATCAACAAGCGCAACACCGTTCGGGAGCTTGTTGAGCGCATCTTCAAGACCCATCTTGAAGTTCCTGTAGGCGTCCGCTGTACGTATATCCTGAAGGTAGCTTGAGACACCGCCCACATTCTCGGCAATGGACATATTATTATCATTCAGGATTATCACGTAATTGGTCTCAAGATCGGCGGCATTATTGAGCGCCTCATATGCCATACCGCCCGTGAGCGCTCCGTCTCCTATTACCGCATATACTCCGTAATCTTCTCCCGCCAGATCCCTTGCCTTGGCAAGTCCGAGCCCGGCCGAGATGGATGTCGACGAATGACCCGTGTCAAAAACATCACAATTAGACTCCCTTCTCTTGGGGAATCCGCTCATGCCTCCGAACTTACGAAGCGTATCAAAATCATCCTTGCGCCCGGTAAGTATCTTGTGAGTATAGCTCTGATGTCCTACGTCCCACACGATCTTGTCCTGCGGCAGATCTGCGGCAAGATGAAGAGCCATCGTCAGTTCGACCGCACCAAGGTTGGAGCCGAGGTGCCCTCCGTTCACACTTATCTTCTGTATGAGAAAATCACGGATCTCCTGCGCAAGTTCGTCAAGATCTCCCTCTCCGACCTGTTTGATATCATTTGTCTTATTTATGGAATCAAGTATCATTATTCAGCTCTTCCACTTTCTTTTCGATCTCATCTATTGTCTTCTGGCAGTTGCCCAGAAGCTCCATGCCCTCTTTGTAGACCGTGAATGATTCCTCCAGCGGGAGTGAGTCATCCGACAGTTTTTCCATCACTTCATCTATCTTTGCAAACGTTTCTTCAAGTGTCATCTCATCGCCTCTTTTCTATCCGCTGTGCCGTTGCCTCTATCACGCCTTCCCGCATCGTAAGCGTCAGCAGATCTCCCTTTTTGACTTTTTCTATTTCCGTGACCCTGCCGCCATGTTCATCGGTAACCGCGGCAAATCCGTGTCCGATCTTTTCAAGCGGCGACAGTGCTTTATACTTTTCGATGTATATAAGGAGCTTATTTCTTGTCGCATCAAGGCGCTTACGCATCAGAGCATCAAGCCGCTCCGCCCTGCTGTTATATGCCATCCGCTGCATCTTGACTTTTGACGAAGGACTGAGGGCATCCATCCGCAACGTCATCTGTTTCAGCCTTGCGCGATCCCTGTCAAGGATCTTGCCCATCAGCCGTTCCATCGTTATCTGGCGCATGCTCACATCACGCACAAATTCCTCAAACAGGAATACAGCCAGTTCCGCAGCCGCCGACGGTGTAGGTGCGTGGACATCCGCAACCATGTCGGTTATGGATTCATCATCTCCGTGTCCTACCGCGGATATGATCGGGACCTCGCAGTCAAAAATACAACGGGCAAGTTTTTCATCGTTAAAAGCAGACAGATCTTCATCGGATCCGCCTCCGCGGCCGATTATGATCACATCGGCAGCTCCCGCCGCAAGTGTATTTATTCCGGCTATCACGGACTCGGCAGCGCCATCTCCCTGAACCTTTGCCGGGCAGAGAACTATCTCTACTCCCGGATTACGTCGTGCTGCGACCTGTCTTATATCATGTATCACGGATCCCGTCGGGGAAGTCACAACGCCGACAGTAAACGCATATTTGGGTATCGGCCTCTTGTAACGCGGATCGAACATACCCATCTCGGCCAGTTTCTTCTTAAGCTTCTCAAGTTCTTCATGCTGAGCTCCGGCACCGGCTTTTTTTATACTGTTTACATACAGCTGGTATTTGCCGGAAGCCTCATAGATGTTAACGTATCCGGCTGCCTCTATATGATCTCCATCGGAGAGTTTAAAGGTCATCCTGGACGCATTTCCCTTGAACATAACGGCGGACAGTATCCCCGATTCATCTTTCAACGTGAAGTAAATATGACCTGAGGAGTGGAACTTGAGATTGCTCACCTCTCCCGAAACGATAACAGAATGCAGGAGATAATCCTGCGAGAACATATTTTTTATATAGGCATTGATCTGCCCGACTGTATATACATTCATTATTCGTTTGCCAGTGTTGCCAGTATCCCGTTTACAAAGGCTCCCGATGATTCCTGACCGAACCTCTTGGACAGCTCCACTGCTTCGTCAATGGCCACTCCGACCGGAATATCATCATCATACAGCATCTCATATACTGCAAGCCGGAGCACAGCCAGTTCAACTTTTCCTATACGCGAAATGCTCCATCCCTTGGCCGCATTGTCTATCTTCTCATCTATCTGCGGAAGCATCTCGATGATCCTGCCGTACTTGTCCGTAATGTACTGTCTGTCTTTGTCGGGAATGTCGGAACCCGTACTCGTAAGATCCTCATCCGGACATGCGTCCTCAAAGAAAAGGCGCAGCTGCTCAGGCATATCATCCGGAGAATTAAACTCTATTCTGAACAGAAGCTTAAACAAATGCTCCCTTACAAGCGATCTTTTCATCTGTGCCACCGATAACGTTTATTTAAGATCAACACAGGCTATGCGAACATTCACATCCGATACTTCAAGGCCCGTCATGTTCTCGATCGAAGATCTGACGCGCTCCTGAACGGCTTTTCCTACAGTAGGAAGAGAAAATCCGTATTTAACGGCTATCGCCATATCAACGGAGACGATCCTGTCATAAACCTCAACTCTGAGTTCTTTGGAATAGTTCTTGATACCTACGAAGTTCTTCAGTTCATTGGGCTTACTCTCACCTATGACATGTGATACTCCGTCAACCTCATTGGCTGCTATTACAGCAATATTTGCCACAACCTCATCGGATATCCTGATATCCCCGAGCACTTCATCACATACTGCGTAATTCTCTTCCATTTTTCATCCTCCACGCTAAACGTCGGTTCAAAATCCCTTTGATTCTAACACAACACGGCTGATTTTCATAGTGAAATCATTATCAAATTTCTCTCGGGAAACTCAACATAACGCACATTCGTACTGCCCATATATTCAAATATCTTCTGCTCGTCAAACAGATGCTCGTGAACGCTTTCATATACATCGGATGATGAGCATTTTATGAAAAGTATCCGCTCTCCCGCAGAAAATCCCGACTCGAACGCCCTGTAGAACTGATCCGGATCGACCCCCGTAAAATACAGTCCTTCGTGTTGATAGTAATTGTCCTCCATTGAGTTGCATCTTGGCATCCTTACAACGGGTTCCGCCTCATGAGTCGTAAAGAGGCTGGCATCATCAACAAGGAACAGTTCATAATTGATGTCAATGTCGTGGGAAACCGATCCGTCCGTGTTCATAAGCTTGATCGCAGCATCTCCCCATGTTACATCAACGTTGTAATACATGCCGTTGCACCTGACTATGTTCCAGACATGCCCGCCCCATTCGGCCGGATCCGTATTCCCAAGGTCGTCCTGATCGGGCACTCCGTTTCTGCCGCAGGCTCTGCCGTTTACAAGTGTACAGAATATCCCCATCCTGTTCAGGATCAGCTGCATCATCTTCGTATAGCCCTGGCAGACCGTTTTTCCGTTCTCGACAACGCTGAGTATGTTCTGGTTGTTGTCCGAATCCACAACATAATCATTATTATCGATCAGATAGTCATAGACATATTTGATCTTCTCATACTCCCCGGCGTCCTCCGGACATCCGGCGATAACATTGTCAGCGTACGCATCCACCTCTTCGCGTTTTGCGGCCACCTTATCTTCCGGTATCGTATACGTGCCCGAAAATGCGATCTTTTTGAGTATATTGCCGCTCATGTATTTTCCGATCGAATAACCCTTAACATAAAAGATCTCCGGATGATCGACCATCACGGCCCTGAACGCAAGATCAACCTCGTCCGGGTCAGTACTCGTAAGTTCGACCTTTTCGAGCATATCGGAAAGTATGGCATATATCTCCCTGTAGCATGTCTTTGCGGATTCATCAAGCTGCGTGTACGCATAGTTGCGCTCATCGGGTATCGACAGATTCTGCGCAACCTGCGCAAGGCTTCTTTCCGGAAGGCTGTTTACGGCATTCTCCTCGGCTTCCGTATCTTCTATTATGTTCACGGAAGTCTCATGAACATCGCCGTTTATATCAATAACCCTGATGGCTCCGGGCTTACCGGAAGGCATGGCGGAAGGTGCCGCTGCCGAGTCACTGTCTTTTAGCAGTTCACGCCGCAAAGCACTGCAGCCGCAAAGGTTTGCGATGATCGATATCGTTATTATAACGCATGTTATCGCTATTCCGGTTTTAGTTTTTCGAGAACTCTTCAAGTACAAGTCCCTCGTTTCTTTCGAGCGTCATTCCTATGCTCCATCTGTTGATGAACAGAAGGAGCGGTCTGTCTTTAAGATCCGTGACCTTCTTCATATCAGATGTTCCGGTAAGCTTATTTATATCGATGTCTTTGTTCGCGATCCATCTTATATGCTCGTAAGGAAGAGTATCCATACGGATCTCAACATTATATTCATTCTCAAGTCTGTATTTGAGCACTTCAAACTGAAGCACGCCCACAACCCCCACTATTATCTCCTCAAGTCCCGAACCCAGTTCGTGGAATATCTGTATGGCGCCCTCCTGGGCTATCTGCGTGATACCTTTAACAAACTGCTTACGCTTCATCGTATCAACCTGTCTTACCCTTGCAAAGTGCTCGGGAGCAAACGTCGGTATTCCTTCGTACACGAATCTAACATTCGGAGCACATACCGTGTCTCCAATGGAGAATATCCCGGGATCGAACACCCCGATTATATCGCCTGCGTATGCCTCATCGACTATATGCCTCTGGCTTGCCATCATCTGCTGAGGCTGTGACAGGCGAAGCACCTTCTCGCCCTGGACATGCAGCACTTCCATCCCGGCATCGAATTTTCCAGAACATATGCGCATGAAAGCTATACGGTCACGATGGGCCTTGTTCATGTTTGCCTGTATCTTAAACACAAATGCGGAAAAATCATTTGATACCGGATCCACAAGACCTGTTTCGGAATTTCTCGCAAGAGGAGGCGTTGTCATACGAAGGAAGTTCTGAAGGAACAGTTCCACTCCGAAGTTCGTAAGAGCGGAGCCGAAAAATACCGGAGACAGCATGCCCGCATCCACTTCATCCTGATCAAATGGCGACCCCGCCCCGTCAAGAAGTTCCACATCCTCCATGAGTTTGTCAAAAGATGTCTGCCCGAGCGTCTTAAGGAGCGTGTCCTTATCGGACAGGGGGATCTCTTCGGTATGACCTTCTTTTGTTCCCTTCTGTGTATCGGAATACACGACTATCATCTCGCGTTCGCGGTCGTATACTCCCTTAAAATCCTTACCGGATCCTATAGGCCAGTTCATCGGGCACGTCGGGATACCGAGTTCGTTTTCGATATCATCAAGAAGTTCGAACGGATCCCTTGCATCCCTGTCGAGTTTGTTCATGAACGTAAAGATAGGGATCTTTCGCATCGCGCAGACCTTGAAGAGTTTTCTTGTCTGCGGTTCCACACCCTTTGCGGCATCGATCACCATCACGGCGGAATCCGCAGCCATGAGCGTTCTGTACGTATCTTCGGAGAAGTCCTGATGCCCGGGGGTATCAAGAATGTTGATACAGAATCCGCCATACTCAAACTGCAGTACGGAAGATGTCACCGATATACCTCTCTCCTTCTCGATCTCCATCCAGTCCGAGACCGCGTGTCTTGCCGTGGCTTTTCCCTTAACACTTCCGGCAAGGTTGATCGCTCCGCCGTACAGCAGGAATTTTTCGGTAAGGGTTGTCTTACCGGCATCCGGGTGGGAGATGATCGCGAACGTTCTTCTCTTTTCGATTTCTTTTTTCAGGTTATCTGTTGCCATAATGCGTGTTTTTCCTTTGGTAACATGTGTAATTTAACGCAAAAATACGTTGACCGCGTTGGTCTCTCTATTTTGTCATTTTTGCGCAGATGCGTGACCGTTATTTATTGTGTTATATCCGGCGATCACGGGCGCTCTTATTCTATATATTGATTTTCTTTGTTAGTTTTGGGTAACTTCCGTTACTCTGTCACATTTCTCAATATATCCGTCCCTGCGATCCTGGATCTCTCCTCTTCCGGCAGATCCAGATATGAAAGTACCGAGCCCGCTATGTCCGCAAACGTCGGACGGGTGCCGAGATTTCCGGCTTTCGTGCCCTTCGCCGGCATAAATTCCGGTCCGCAGCAAAGGAGCGGCACATATTCCCTCGTATGGTCGGTAGTTGCCGTATATCCGGGGTCACAACCGTGATCCGCGGTTATCATGAGTATGTCTTCATCCGTAAGCTTGGATACGATCTCGGGAAGTCTGTCATCAAAATATGCAACCGCCTTCGCATAGCCGTCTATATCTCTCCTGTGCCCGTAAAGCATGTCGTAATCCACGAGATTTACGAACAAAAGCCCGTTAAAATCCCTGTCCAGGTATTCGATCGTTTTGTTTATGCCGTCTTCGTTTCCGGACGTATATGTGTATTCCGTGATTCCTTTTCCGGCAAATATATCATTTATCTTTCCTATTCCTATGACATCCTTTCCGTTTGACGACAGGACATCAAGCATCGTATCCTTTGGCGGCAGCAGCGAAAAATCATGTCTGCGCGTCGTTCTCATGTAATTTCCGCTCGTACCGGTAAACGGCCGTGCTATGACCCTTCCGACTCCGTGTTTTCCCGTAAGAAGGTTTCTGGCATCACGGCATATATCATACAGTTCCTCTACAGGTACTATATCTTCATGAGCTGCTATCTGAAATACAGAGTCAGCCGATGTGTAGACAATGAGCTTCCCGGTCTTAACATGCTCGTCCCCGTAATCATTTATGACCTTTGTTCCCGAATACGGAAGGTTGCACAGTATCTTCCTGCCCACCTTTTTTTCAAAAGCTTCTATAACATCAGCAGGGAATCCGTCAGGATATGTAGGAAGAGGCTCGGGCGATATAAGTCCGGCGATCTCCCAGTGTCCGATCGTCGTATCCTTTCCCATGGAACTTTCCCTGAGTCTTGCATATGTTCCGGTAATATTTATATCCTGCTCCGGAAGCCGTCTTGCAGTCTCGACGCCGTCTATCCCGAACAATCCGAGTCTTGCAAGATTCGTCGCCCTAAACAGCTCGCTCTTCGTACATGACCCGAGCGTGTTAGTCCCCTTGTCTCCGAAGGCCTCGGCATCGGGTTCGGCGCCTATCCCAAAGCTGTCCATAACTATAAGAATGACTCTTTTTGCCATGATAACCTCCTTTCAACCGATCATTTATTTTATCATATAGCCGTATTCTTGTTAAGTTGCGGTCGGAAATTAAATATTCGGAATTTCACATAATTTGAGTGATTTATCCACATTTTATGTCTACATGCCAAAAATCCGTTCGAAAAATGATATTATGTAAAATCGAAAATTTGATAACAGCTCTAAAATGCGTGTTTTATAACTCATGTTATTATTATGTGTAAGAATATTATATTTCGATTTGATAATTTGATACCGTGTGGATAACTATGAAAATGTTGTCGATATGACTTTTATAACGTCAGAAATCTTATTTTGAACGTATCGATTTACATGCGTTCTTTTATAAAGTTTTCTGACAATTCCTTCTGTTATCCTTAACCGACGAAAGAAGGCATACATAAAAACAAAATATCAGCCGCAGATATTGTCCGCGGCTGATGTGTGAAATCCTTTGATCTGTTTGATCCCGGATCTTTTACTGTGCGTCCTTTATGCTGAATGACATTCTTCCCATCTTGTCCTTACCGAGGCATTTAACGGTAACGACATCTCCGAGTGTCAGCACATCCTCAACACGGTTGATCCTCTCTTTTGCGATCTTGGAAATATGTACCATACCTTCCTTACCGGGTGCGAACTCAACAAACGCTCCGAATTCCTTGATCGATACTACCTTACCGGTAAAGATCTGACCGGCTTCGAAATCCGTTGTGATGATCCTGATAAGGTCGATAGCCTTATCCATTCCGGCCTTGTCAGTTCCGCAGATGCTTACTGCTCCGTCATCGGTTATATCGATCTTGACGCCGCACTGATCGATGATAGCATTGATCGTCTTACCGCGCTGTCCTACAACATCACCGATCTTCTCGGGATCGATCTTGATCTGGACTATCTTCGGTGCATATTCATTTACATTCGGTCTGGGTTCAGCGATCGCGGGCTTCATGCAGTTATCCATGATGAAGAGCCTTGCCTCACGACACCTTGCGATAGCACCTTCAACGATAGGTCTTGTAAGACCGTGTATCTTGATATCCATCTGAATGGATGTGATACCTTCCGTAGTACCTGTTACCTTGAAATCCATGTCTCCGAAGAAGTCTTCCAGTCCCTGAATATCCGTCAGGACCAGATAATCATCATCCGTTTCGCCGGTCACAAGACCGCAGGAGATCCCGGCCACCATCCGTTTGATCGGCACGCCCGCCGCCATCAGGGACATGCAGGAGGCGCAGGT
>JAFZQP010000021.1 GCA_017620345.1 Lachnospiraceae bacterium | reverse complement strand
CGTAGTTACCTCTCTTACCGACTGGCTGTATGATACCGGAGATATTGCGTATCATCCTTCCGGAAAGATCATTCCCAAAAGCAAAAAGATCCGCAGGATAAAACGGCAGAACTTCGGCGAGCGTCTTGACCGTGCCATGGTCCTTCTTGATCTGTCCAACTCACAGCTGGCACTGCTGTTGAGCGTTGACCCTTCTCTTGTAAGCCGCTATAGAAGCGGCATATACTCGCCTCACGATAACAAACAGCTGTATGACAAGCTGTCTAATATTCTCTATGAACGTGCCGAGAAAAACGGGAATCTTAGTGAACTTGCCGGATTATGCAGGGTAAGGACCGAAGATCTTGATGCCGATGCCGTTTCGTACTGGCTGTATGAAGCTTCAGCCGAGGACAGTACTACACTTGCAAAAGTGATCCTTCGCTCACTTGATAATCTTGATCCGGGAAATGTACCGGCTTTTAAGCTCGAAGCCCCCTCTATAACCGTATCTCCATACTATTGCGGAACGGAAGGGCTAAGACAGGCAGTAGTGCGTTTTCTTTATGATGCCGCAAATACAGGCGGTGAACTGATGCTCTACTCCGATGAACCTATGGAATGGATGACATCCGATCGGGAATTTTTTGCCTTATGGGCAACTCTCATGCTCGAGTGCGTCAAAAACCGTGTCAGGATAAAGATAATACACAATGTAAACAGAGGAAGCGACGAGATGATCGATGCGGTAAAAGGCTGGCTTCCACTGTATGTGTCCGGCATGATCGAGCCGTATATCCTGATGCGTCCTGTCTCCTCCCCTGCCACGCTTTTCCATACCATGTTCCTGCACACAGGCAATGCGTGTATCAGAGGATTCTTCCCTTCGGGAGCAGGTGACGAAAGAAGATATGAGTATATCACTGACAAAGGATACCTGGAGTCACTTGAGCAGGAGTTTGGTATGTTCCTGTCATCTTCTGCTTCTCCATTTCTCAAAACATATACTGCCGCAATGCAGGATAAATATATCAGTTCCCGATCACATGCAAAAGGAGAGGCGATCTATCTTCTTACCGAACTGCCGCTGTTTACTATGCCGCACGATCTGCTGGAGGAAATGCTTGTCCGGGAAATTTCGGATAAAAAAGTCATTGAGAAGACTCTGGACCGTTGCCGCGAGATAGGAAATGGTTTCATGCGCAACATAAAAACAAGCAATGTATCCCTTATCCTGTGTCAAGGTGAAGAAACTGATACCGCCGAAAGGTATGTTGATTTCTCACCGGTTCTTTCGGATCTGTCCGTCAGATATACAGCGACAGAGTATGATGCGCATCTTAATGCCACGATAGAACTTGCGAAAAATATAAAAAATCTGACCTTCAAAACACTGTCTACAGTGCCGTTTAGTGATATAGAGATAATCGCAATGAAGGAAGCCGTGTCGGTAATAAGAACCAACCGTCCTCATGCCGCCTTCGTATTTGGACATCCGGAACTGACTAACTCGGTATATGATTACCTGCAGATACTATCTGACTCCGTGTCTTAGGAAAGAAGTGAAAGTATGGACTGAGGCTGCGCATTTGCCTGAGAAAGCATTGACATTGCAGCACTTGTCAGTATCTCATTTCTGGAATGTGCGACCATTTCCTTTGCCATATCCGCATCCCTTATAAGAGACTCTGCAGCCTGCGTGTTCTCCTGCGTATTGCGGTCGATCCTGTATGCCGATTCAAGGCGGTTCTGCATCGCACCAAACCCGCTTCTGACAGTTGAAATGTAATCAAGAGCATCCTCTGTCATTTTGATCGTTGAAAGGCTTGTCTCAACAGAATTGACCTTCGCGCCGGATATACCGACGATAGAATTGGACAGCGCCGGCCATTCCAACGTTATGACCTGACCCTGTAGTGCACCCGCCTGGATATCGAGCTGTTTCATCGGCGGATTGACCTTGACCGTAAGGTTCGTATCGGAAGATGTTCCGGCTGATCTCGAAGCCTTTGTAAAAGTTCTGGATGCCACACCGTTTGGAGTGACTGTTATTGTATTACTCTTATTACCGCTTCCGGATGTATAGTTAAGACTGATGGATGCGCCATTACCGGAGATAGTGGCGGAATTATAGGTACTGTTGTTTTCGGTTCTGTATACGGTTGTGCTTCCGTCGCTGTTGGTGATCGTGATATATTCACCCGTTCCACCCGTTTTCAGGAACTTCGTGCCACTTGCGTTGTTAGACATAATTTCCGTTCCGTCAGAATTCTTCGCGCTGTACTTATAGTGGTCATAGTCATAAGTCTTAACAGCGATATAGGCACTCCCGGTCTGTAAATACCGCTGCCCGGAACCATCCCCGTTCGTAAGGGCATGATATGTATTTCCTGCAGTGTCTTTATCATGACCGGTATCGGTATCCATAACGTAAAGTGTATTATAGGCAGCTTCTTTATACCCGCCGCTTCCGTTTGATACGTAATTCTTTATTTCTCCTCCGCTCGTCTTCTCATATGTACTTGTTGTTG
>JAFZQP010000179.1 GCA_017620345.1 Lachnospiraceae bacterium | reverse complement strand
GTTCTGAAGTCCGTCCTTCTTGAGCATTGTATGCCATCCGCTGTACTTGCCTGCATCGATGTAGCTCTTCATGCTCTTGTAGAAAGGATTGACTGCTTCATACTTACAATCATCAAACGGTGATACAAGACCTGCCTTGTTAACAAGGATGTTCTGAGCTGAATCTCCTGCACACCAGTTGAAGAATGCTTTAGCGCCTGCTACGTTACCGTCCTTGTATGATACCCAGTAGCTGGGAGGACCTGCGATGATCGTGTCGATACCGTCTTCAAAAGCATAAGGTGCAAAACCGCATTCGAAGCTTACATCATCAGGTGAAGTTACACACCAATTACCCTGTGTGATGAACGCATACTTGCCTTCCTTGAAGCCTGCAACCTGCTGGTCATATGTTCCGTCTACAAGAAGAGCGGGATCAGAATACTGATTCATCATTCCTACGAACTCTGCGAAATCTTTCATTCTCTTCTCATCGATCTTGCCGCCGTCATTGAGAAGATCGATATATGTTGTGTCATCTGCCTTAAGTCCTGCATCAAGATACTGACCGAATACGTGTGTACCTGAGCTCCATCCGAGGTTTGCAGGCTCTGCGCACCATCCGAGAACAGCTGTGATACCAAGCTCACCCTTCTTGTCATCAAGAGTCTTGAAAGCTTCTGCATATGCTGCAGGGCTTGTAAGTGAAGCTGCATCAACGCCTGCTGCCTTAAGAACATCTGCGTTGTAAGCAAGTGCTGTAGCCTCTACAGTGTAAGGGAATCCGATCGTTCCCATCTTATCGTTAACAAGTTCGAATCCTGTCTTGTTTGTCCACTCTTCTCCTGCAAGATCTGCAAGCATTCCGTCCCATGTGTCTGCCTGATTTGCTTCTATAACGAAGATATCCGGCATGTTGTCTGCCTGGTACATCTTCTTCAGTTCGTCGGAAGCACTTGTGTCACCACCGATGGTCTCAACCTTGAGTGTGTTTCCTGTCTCTTCGTTGTAAAGCTTTGCGAGCTCCTGAAGCTGCTCATCGATCTCAGGCTTACCGTTAAGAAGTCTTACCTCTGCACTTGCATCACCTGCATCTGCTCCGCCTGCTGCTGCCGAACCACCGTCTGCTGCTGCGCCGCCGCATGCACAAAGGCCAGTGATCATTGCGCCTGTCAAAAGAATTGCCAATACTTTGTTTTTCATCTTTTTCCTCCTGTTTTGTTTATTTCAACCCTAATATTGTTCGATTTCTTTGCAACTTATGCGCTTAAGTTGCTGTAAACACTATAGCACCTTATGCGCATAAGGTCAAGCACTTTTTTAAAAATTTTTAGTAAAAATGTGAAAGTGTTGATATTCTCGGCTTTGTTACCGTATCTCTTATGACCAGATGTGTCGGAAGGATGATCTCCTTCTCTGTCTCCTCTCCCCGGACCATCTTAAGAAGCGTTTCCGCCGCTACAACGCCCTTGTGCTTTACATCCTGGTGTACCGTTGTAAGTGCGGGTCTGTACAGGCTTCCCAGTATGTTATCATCAAATCCCGCTATCGAGATTCCCTCGGGAACCCTGATCCCCCTGTCCGTAAGCGCCGACATCATCGTGACCGCATACAGGTCGGATACACACATAAGAGCAGTATACTCCATCACTCTCTTGCACATTTCCTCAAGGCTCGCCTCGATCTCATCGCTCTGTGGCCTTATAGTAAGAAAGTCTTTCTCATGAAACTCTATACCTGCCTCTTCAAGTGCCCTTCTGTATCCGTTATATCTTGCAAAATCAACGCCGGTCTTGTTATCAGACATGAACGCGATGCGTCTGTGGCCGCAGGATATCATATATTTCACCATCTCATATGTACCCTTCTCGTCCTCAAGGCCTACGTTTGTATAGTGATTCAGACCGTCAAGACTGTACGTATCTATACAGACCATGGGCTTTTTATATTTCGTGCTGACACGCTTGCCGTCATCATCTATCATACCGAACAGGATCATCCCATCCACATTCCAGGTTGAAGCCCTGCGGATGATCTTTTCGATATCACGGGATATGTAGATCATCATAAAATATCCGGCGTTTCTTATTGTTTCTTCGATGCCACCTATAAGCTCCGATACGAACGGATCCATGATAAGGTTCTCATATTTGTCCGCCCTTGCCTTGAGCGCAACGCCGATTATCTTGCTCTCGTTCTGCGCCAGGTTCCTTGCGTTGATATTAGGAACATAGTCCACTTCCTTAAGGAAATCCTGGACCTTCTTCTTGGTCTCCTCGGACACCTCGCCGGCCTTGCCGTGAATGACATTCGACACCGTCGTTGTTGACATATCAAGCTTTTGGGCGATTTCTTTTATAGTAATCATAAAAAACCTCTTTACAAAACAAAAATGATAAGTTATTTTAAAGAAAGAATATCACTTATGCGCATAAGTTGTCAATTACTGTCCTTAAAATTTCGCAGAAATTTTCAGGACGTAGGCCACGCCGCCCCGAAGGGGCCTTTTAATGGCGTGGCTCTCCCGTAAATGGCGTAGCTCTATAATAAGAGGAAAATCTATGGATAATAAGAAAATCAACGAAATTGCAAACACCCCTATCCCCGCGAACATACCTACCGGAGATATGCCCGGAGACAAGATAATCATAACCCCCGGAGCGATCAAAATGGCCGGTCTTATCTTTCCACGGCTGTATGAAGAATATGAAAAGCTGGGTAAGGACCGCTGTGTCATTTCCGTATACGGCGGCTCGGGATCCGGCAAAAGCAGCATATCTTCAGTTCTGGCGTATATGTTCAGCCTTGCCGGGATCAGGAACCGTATCATTTCCGGAGACAATTATCCGAGAAGGATCCCGTCGGAAAACGATGCGGAGCGGCTTTCCAGATATAACGCGGGCGGCGTGGAGGCTCTGGCTTCCTATATAGGGTCCCCCGAAGAGATCGATTTTGACGAGATAAACGGGATACTCGAAGATTATGTTCATGGAAGCAAAGAGCTGACTCTGAAGCGAATGGGCAGGGATGAAGGATCGATATCTCATGAAAAAGTTGATGTATCTGATACGCAGCTTCTCATCATCGAATGGACACATGGTAACAGCGTATATCTGAAACATATAGATATCCCGGTATTTTTAAGCAGCACACCGGAGGAGACGCTTGCTAACAGGGTGAGTCGCGGCAGGGATCCCGAGGCAGACAGTCCTTTTGTCGCACTGGTACTCGACATCGAGCAAAAGCTCCTTCTGTCGCAGGCAGGAACGGCTACTCTGATAGCACAGAACGACGGGACCGTGATCAAAAACAGGATCAACATCCTGCCGATGCTTAACGCATATCCTGACAGCGTTGGCGGAAAACTGTCTGAAATGGTAAAGATTCTGCAGACAGACGATCTGCACGAAGCTTTCGGGTCTTTTTACATACTCCCGAGCCTGTATCATTCCGACCTCGACAGGGGATTTTCGGTCATAGATTACGACCTTAATGAAGAGCTTGCTGCAAGCGGGGATCTTGATGCCCTAAAGGATCTCGGCATCGACTTGAAGCTTGATTTCATATTAAACCATGCTTCCGTTCAGTCCCCGCAGTTCCAAGATCTTCTGGCAAATGGCGAAAAGTCCGAATATGCTGATTTTTTCATTAACTGGAACAAGTTCTGGGACGGATACGGACAGATGACGGATGAGGGCTATATCAAGCCCGATGACGAATACATCAAGGATATGTTCTTCAGAAAGCCCGGACTTCCGATACTGATGGTCAGGATGCCGGACGGGCGGGATGTTCCGTACTGGAACACATTCTATCAGGAGATACGCGATAATGGCGGCAAGAGAGAATATCTCGGACAGATGGATCTGAACATTGAGTCCCCCCTTGTCTGGGATTTCTACAAACAGACGCTTGATAAGATCGCAGGGTACGGCGCCGGGATCGTAAGGCTTGATGCATTCGCATATGCACCGAAGGCACCGGGGCGCAAGAACTTCCTTAATGAGCCTGAAACGTGGGATGTACTCAGCCGCGTAACGGATATCGCATCCGGTCACGGACTTAAGCTCTTACCTGAGATCCATGCGACCTACGGAGAAAAGATCCACGAAAAGATCGCCTCAAAGGGCTACATGACATATGATTTCTATCTTCCCGGGCTTCTTATCCACTCGATCGAAAAACATGATCCTTCGCTTATCGTCAAATGGGCAAACGAGATAGTCGAAAAGAAGATGAATGTCGTGAACATGCTCGGCTGCCACGACGGGATACCGGTTCTCGATCTGAAAGGTCTCCTGTCGGAGGATGAGATAGCCCCGCTTATCGACCTTATGGTATCAAGAGGCGGCTATGTCAAGGATCTTCACGGCAAGAAGAATATGTATTATCAGGTCAATTCGACTTATTACAGTGCGCTTGGAGAAGATGACGCCAAGATGCTGTTTGCCCGGGCGATCCAGCTGTTCATGCCCGGTAAGCCTCAGATATGGTACCTTGATCTGTTTGCGGGAAGCAACGACTACGAAGCGGTCAAGCGTGCCGGTGCGGGCGGCCACAAGGAGATCAACAGAACTAACCTGTCACTTGATGAGGCACGCGCCGCACTTGAAAAAGATGTTGTAAAGAAGCAGATCGAACTTCTGAAAATGCGTGCAAGTCATCCGGCATTCAGTGAAGCGAGCACGGTTACCGCGCAGGCAGAAGGTTCGGTTATAAAGATAACATGGAAACACGGTACGGATGAGATCACGCTTTCGGCTGATTTTGCCGACTATTCCTTCCGCGTGATATAATCCTCGATACCCTCAAACAATCCGGCCGCGATATTCGAAAGAGTATCGTCATCATGTACAGATGCCCCGTTGCCAAGCTCCACGAGCGCAGCGGGGATCTTGCTGTAACACGTCTGTGTCAGCTCAAGCGGATCGTTCCTTCCCTGATAAATCCTGCATTTATGACTGCGAAGACCATCCATCAGCGCCTCACCCAGCCTGTCATGCTCTTGCCAGACAGAAGCGACCGGCTCCATTTCCTTGATCTCATCAGGCGTCGGGATACAGAAGCACCCTTTGTCATAGTCAAGCCCGTCCCCGTCCCAATGGAGCGATACAAGGCAGTCCGCCGTATTGTTGGCGATGACCGACCTGGCTACATTATCAAGCTGAACATCCTCCTCATCCCGAAGCATCAGGACATCATATCCGTGATCGAGCAGTATGTCCCGCAGTATCTGTGCACACCGCAGGGCAACATCCGATTCATACGTTCCGTCATTAAAGATCATACCCGCAGATACGGCAACCGCCGTTAGCGATCCTTTTGGATTGGACCCGTTTGTTACCTTCGGCGTCTTATCGGGGTGACAGTATACCCTTGCATATTCTCCGCCAAGTGTTCCGTGCCCTGCATTTACGCCTATCACGATGTCCTTGCGGCCAGTTGCAGCCATATACAGGACCGCGCTCCCGCTGCTGATTTCGGCAAGGTCCGCCCATTCCCAGTCCGGGTCGATACCTACCGACTTGGTCTTTATATTATTTCTGCGAAGGCCACTGTCCGAAAGGTGCGGTCCGCCGGCAGAAAGTCCCGATCCGTGCTCCTTTTGCGAAGACGCACCAGCTTCTTCCGGTGCGTTACCTGCACACCCCGCCAGTATCACCAACACTGCTGCTGTCAGTATGACTCTGCATATGTTCTTCATTCTTCAGATTTTACCATATTACTGTGATATAATGAACCCATGTCAGACAAGCGGCGGATCATGGTTTACATTGGAATAGCGGGCATCGTGGCGGTACTTATGATCACGATTATAGTGATGGCTGTCAAACGTAAGCATGCGGCAGAAAAAAAGGAGCCCCGTGTCGTTACGATGACGATCGATGCCCCGCCGGATATGCCCCTTGAGGAAAAAGAAGAGCTCGTATATAAGAGCCTGCTCGAGGCCGGATATTCTCCTGCGGGAGCATGCGGGATCATGGGGAATATCGCCGTGGAATCGCCCGACTATGACCCGTCTGTCGTAAATGAGACTAGCGGTGCACTTGGACTGTTCCAGTGGAATAATGTCGGCGACAGACAGCAGCATCTCAAGGATTTCTGCAAAGAGCAAAAAATAAACTGGAACTCTATTGAGGCCCAGCTTGCTTTTGCGATATATGAACTGTCAGGTGCCGATCCGATAGCCTGCCGGCTCGATGACTATCTCAAAGAAACAGACAACTCCTACGGCGCCGCTGCGGAGTTTGCCGCCGGTTTTGAAAGGTGCATCACCGACACCGGAAAACGCGCCGACAGATACACCGGCTCCCTATATCCCGAATTCTACGGTAATCATTACCAGGGCCTGTCCCGGCGCATCAACAAAGCAATGAACTATTATATCCGCTTTGTAGAATCCGATACTGCTACCTCAACACCCTGAAAACCTTTGTTATTCACAATTTGGCAAACCGGTCTATCCAGTCTATGATCGCTATAACGTCCTGCAGGTATTGAAGCGGATCGTAGGTTTCTGCGTTTACGATGTCCCTGTCACCAAGGTTCCCGATCACGTCCAACCCTACGGGATGATCGGATCTTATGATATGATAAGCCAGTTGGATGAACTGACGGTTGCAGTAGCGGTTATTTGTTATCGCCAGCAGAGTCTCTCCCGGATTGATTCCGGCGTTGTCCAGATAATATTCCAATGTATCGCCCGTATCTGCACGTCTAATAGCGGCATCCGTCGATGGAGCGGCAAACACGCGGAATGTGCATCCGTGCTTTTTCTCCGGGTAAGTGCGGATACAGCTTATACTGTTAAGATTCCGGTTTCCCGTAAAATCATCCTGCCACTTATCTCTTTCCAAATCAAAAACCGACACTATGGAATCGGAAACAGCGCCAAATTCCGTATCGCTGTCTGTCCTGAAACCATTATCAGTCCGTTCTATAGGATTGATCGGGCGAAAACAGGCAAGTCCGTCTACCGATGATACACCGGGCGTGATCCATTCGGCAGAGCATTTAGTCCGAAGGTATGAATTGTTAAGGCTTGCCCCCAATATAAGGATCCGGGAATAATCCGAAGACAAGGGCCTGCTGATATCAAAAAATCCCAGTTCCCTAAGGCACTCATATATCCCGTCCCTGTTCTTTTCAAGCGAAGTATCCTCCTTAAGTTCCTGTGTTTCGAATACACTTCCGTCTTCTTTGCGACGCGCGCCATACTTTTCCGCGATACCATGTATATCTGTATCCAGAAGCCGCAGGAGCGTTTGCATGGCACCGGACCCCAGAAATGCATCAAACTGCTGCATAAGAGCCTTGGCCCGTGCTTCCTTTCCCTGTGCCGGATCCGGCATTGTAAATCTGATCATTGTATTATTCATATAAAACAGTATACCTTCAATGCATGGACATATCAATCAGACCATTCGTTCAAGACGACATAATAACCAGCACTGTAAATGACAACATAAGGGGAACCGTCTCCATGTATTGTCAATCTTCCGGTATACGGTAGAATCTGCCCGAGATGCGCTCAGACTTGAATACATTGACGAATGATCCGGGATCGAGGTCCTTGACCGCATTGATGACCTTGTTGACCTGGGTCGCTGTTACGACGGCATATACAACAGATTTGGTGGAATCTTCCTCGTAGGAACCTTTTCCGTAGATAATAGTGGATCCGTGCTTTGTTATATCATAGATCATCGAGCAGATCTCATCCGGGATCTTTGTCACGATAAGGAGCGTGGTCTGTTGGTATTTGCGGTATAGAATACGAATCACTCCCGTGGTCGTATATTGGAAGATCATAGAATATAGCGCCTTATCCCATCCAAACAGAGCACCCGCCGTTATAAGGATCACGACGTTGATACCCATTGAAACACCG
>JAFZQP010000020.1 GCA_017620345.1 Lachnospiraceae bacterium | reverse complement strand
CGGTTATACAGTATCAGGTTCTTGCTTATGGCGTTCAGGCTGTAGTTAATGCCGTCTTTTTCATATATCTCAAGGTTGGAGAACGGCTGTACCACGGCAACGGTCGATGATTTGAGTGTCCTTTTTACCTTCAGAAGATTTACGGCAAGAGGAAGTGTTGATACAAAGCCCTCTTCCTGCTGATCATAAAGAACATCAGCCGTTACCGAGACCTTCTTGCACTCCGATATGATGCTGTCCGTATACTCATCCAGAAGTTCCATAGTAGGTGCAAATACAACAAATGTAAGCGTTGTCTCAAATAGATGCTCGTCATTCTCACGTATCTCGTCCCGAAGCTTTAATATCTCATTCTCCTTTTCGATCGTCTCGGGAGGGATCATATCCTCGCTTACAGCATTACGTCTGTTGCGGACCTGGATGTTGTTCTTCTCCTCACGTACATAGGCAAGCTGGGAATTGATCAGGGCATCCGTCTCATTCATACTGAGCGGCTTTACATAGAATGCGGAGATCATGTGAAAGTTCATGTTCGTTACATCCGTGTAAAAGTCGTCCGATAAAAACGCCGGATACTCCATGACCTTTATCGCACGGGCATACTGATTACCGATACGTATATAGTTGGGGAAATACTGTATAGAAGAAGGCCCTATGACATCGTTTACCGTGATGCCCATCGATCTGATGTTGTTAAAATCAAACGATACGACTTCTTCGGTGTTGCCTGTTTCCTGGTTATAGACCTTGGTCTTTGTCAGAAATTCGCCTCTGTTATCAAGGTTATAAATATCATGAAGTATCTCAAGGCGCTCCTCTATCCGCACAGGAGTTGCGGATGATCCCATCGCTTTAAACTGCTTATCAATGCTGACATCAAGCGCTTTGAACACGGCTACGGCCTTTTTAAGATCGTCCGCATGTATCGCAATGGTAAGATACCAGTCCTTTGAAATGCCGTTTTTGCCTTCAAAGCCTCTCTTTAACAGGATTTCATTGAGCTGGCGTATCAGCTTGTCCCACTTCGTACCGGTGTATTTGATGAAGGAGTCCTCCATGAACTGTCCGACATTCATAGGGCGATTGATACTGTGGAGCGTGCATTCCATCCTTATTCCGAGGCAGTTATAGAAGGATCTGAGTGTCGTAAGTATAATGTCCTGCTCCTTATCAGAACACGTTCGATAGTTAATCTCGTCCAGGTGATAGTTTTTCACGTAACAACCAGGATAAGACTCTATTATGTTTTCGTTTTCGTGGATCGTCATGATAGGGATGCTGTCTTGGACCGTCTCCTTTACATCCTTCATCTTCTTGGGCTTCCTGAATGCACTAAGCAGCCTTGTAAGGAACGATCCGTTATTTACATCTCTTTTATCCACTGTCTTGTTCCTGCCCATATCAGCCCTCCTCGTTATGATCGAAATCTGCCTTCTCATCTACGTCATAATCCCAGCTATCTTCCGTCTTCGCTTGTTCCTTGGCGAGCGCAGGCTCCTGATTTGCCGGTATCTTAGGCATCTTCTCGAGGGTAAGTGCCGCGTTTTGCACGCTTTGTGGCCCTTTATGCTCATCCGCTTCGCCCTCATCGTCGTCGCTCTTTGTGCAAAGATACACGATCACACATGCGATCAAGACAATGACAACTATTTCAACCGCCAATATGATCAATAACTTAGTGTTCATATATCTCACCTTCTTTCTTAAAATCCGCATCCATCATTGTCATCTCTTCAACGGCCTCATATGTTCCAACGTATTCTTCCGTCATGTCTATTGCCTTCTCTTTCGCATTCATAGCCGCGCCGATAATTGACGCCGTTATAACGGAAGTGATGCCGAGCACAGTAAGAATCTCAACATATGAAAGACCTTTGTTATTTACATTTCTCATTGCTTTGTACCGCCTTTCTATGGGTTTCTACTGTTCTAATACAAGAAGTCTTGTGATTTTAAGACACAAAAAAGCACCTATTCATGAGAATAGATGCTGTGGTATCATTAACTCGTGGCGGCAACTTTCCGCCCTTACCGGTTCGGCTCCTTCCGACCGGATTATATACAGCCACCTTCGGGTGGCTTTTTAATTGTATATTTCAAAGATCTCCTCGACATGCTTTTGCATTTTCTTGTGGAGCTTCAATGCTCTGTTATGCTCATTCTCGAGTTGTTTGGTAAGTCTTTGCAGTCTTTCTTCCCGCTGTCTGTTATCCTGGATATACACAAACTCCAGATAACATTGGTGACTCCAAAAGTTGCGCTGCGTGCGTATCTCATCAAGAAGCTTATAATCGTCATCACTGAAATACGGATCATTGTCGCTGTGATCGAGCTTTCTCAGTTCCTGAAGCACTGTATTCCAGTTCCTGTCTTTAAGCTCTGACATACTTTTGTCGTAATCCTCTATCGACATAAGAGATATAATACGGCGCATATCGTATTCTATGCATTGGAAATACTGTATTATCTCGCTGTGCATTTTCCGGAACTTTTCAAGTGACATATTTCTTACTTCAACCATAACAAAACTCCTTTATGAAATTATACCATACCAAGAGCCCCCGAAGCAGAACGGGGGCTCCAGCGAAAGGAGGCATTTATATTATCAGCCGCATGTTGGCCTGCTGTCCACCATCCTCAGTAATATACATCGCTGTCATTACTTCTCCTTTTTACAATGATGACTATCACGATGATGCCGATCAGTATAAGTCCCGCAAGGATCCATACCAGCCAAAGAAGCCAGTTTGCGCCTTCCTCTTCTTCCTGAACGGGTTCGGTAAACTCTTCGACATCTTCCGAACTTGTCTGCTCATCAGGTGTTGTTTCCGAAAGCTTTTTCTCCTGCTCTTCCTGCTGTTTGCTGACCATCTCTTCCATAGCCTTCTGGTCCTCTTTTGAAAGATCCTTGTCAAATACGGTGTAATCGGTCACATTCCCATAGTATTCGTTTGGAATAAAGCGTATCCTTGCTTCATCCTGCGTCATCTTCGTCTTATGCCAGTCAACTTCCCAGGGCGAGGGCGTTACAGACGGAGTAGGTGTTGCCGTAACCTTCCCTGCATCCCTTGTTGTCTTAGCAGGCGGTGTCGGGGTTGCGGTTGTTGTGGCTTTCCTTGTTGAAGCAGGAGCCGTGCTGCCGGCAGATGTTCCTTTGCCTGTACCGGATACCGTACCACTGCCGGTGCCTCCCGTGCCCGTTGTTTTACCAGTCGTGTCTGTGCTTCCCGATCCTGTTCCTGCAGCGTGAGCGTAATAACTCGCCTTGTACGTACAATTGTCGTTAGGGGCATATCCCGTCCAGCCGGGTGTTAAAGGGTCTCCTGATATCCATTGCAGGAAATCGTACTGATATCCGTTGATCGTAAACGACGGAACTGTTGGCGGGTCAAGCTTAGAACCGCTTGGAACCGTTTGTTTTTTCAGCTCTCTTCCGTCAAAATCGCGGTATACCACGTTGACGTAGTATGCTCCGCCGCCACCGGATGAAGAGCCTCCGGAGCTTTCACCGCCCGAATCACTCGACGATTTCTTCTTCTCCTCCTCAACCGTCTTCTTCTCTTCATTCTTCTTATACGTTGCAATATACGTTGCTTCCGCAGTCACAGGATGAACGCCGTCCTTTGATGACCACCCTGTAAAGGTATAGCCTGATTTTGAAGGCTCCGGACAATATGGCATATCGCCAATCTTATACTTCTTCTGATGAAGGATGGTCTTCTTATCACTGTCAAGGAAGGTTATGAGATACTTTTTGATCTCGTTATACTGAGCCGTATATATGACAACGCCTTTATTGTTTATCTCAGGACCAGACCAGCCTAAAAACTCGTATGCATAATCATCCGTCTCCTTGCGGGAAGGATTGGGCGGTATGATTATCGGCTCATTCTCCCGCTTTTCCTCCTTATACAGAACTTTGCCGTTATAATCATGGAATTCATACTGGACTACCTTCCATTCCTCATATTGGGCAATGTACTCATCGGAATCATCCGAAGTACTTACCGTTATCTTCTCTCCGGCAGAAAGTGTTTTTCCTGTTTTAGCAGACTTCCATCCAAGAAATTTGCCCGTGTACTTTCCTCCTGATACAGGTGCACTCGGAAGCGTGATCTGTCCGGGTCTTGATATGATCGTCTCCGCTGCTTTTGTTCCGTCAGGCAGCTTAAATCCTATCGTGATCTTCGGTACGGGATCCTTATATACGGGATGATAATCAATGTGAAGCTTCGATCTGTCGGTCTTTCCGCTAAGAAGATAGTCATTCCAGGCAGTAGAAGCATCCCTGTTACATACCCATTTATCAAAATCATGGAAATATCTGTCATCTTCCCATACGGGCGGGGTTGAAGGCACAAGCCTGTTTGATGCTATGTTGCTTCCCAGTATGTCCTGGCTCCAGTATCTGTTGCCGTTATGATCGTAATAGACAATACTGTAGACTTCATCCGTCCAAAGAGCATGAAAATCCGCAAGAATGACTATCGGAGATACTATGGAAAGCTTCAGTGATAACGTATCAGTTGTGCTGTTGTACACACATCTGTTGTCAGTACCGTCAAGCTGGTTGTATCGTATGTATCCCATATCTCCATACGCCTGAATAGCCTTAACGCTGTCGAGACGATATCTGCTCTTATCATAAGAAAACGGCTGTCTTATCGTAACGTTTGCGATCCTCTCGTTACCGTCCGGATCAACAATACGGTTGATCTTTGTTATCGATACGGTATGGCTGCCGTCATCCATGAGCATGTCTTCGGCGGGGGATACTATGCAGAATAGTTCCATGTTCAGGTAGTTTTTGGCACTAAAGTTCCTGATCTCGCTGTAGATATCGGAAAAGTATGTATCCGTTTCCCTGTCCGAAAGATCATCGACAGAAAGCACGCCGGTTATGAATGCGGGGGATGACTGGTTCTCAACGATCTGATATGCAGCATCCCTCTCCCGATCAGTTGTAAGCACATCCCGAACAAAGTCCGTTCCGTCGCTCCAGGTAACAGTTCCGACATCAGCTGCGTCTTCTTTTATGACGCGCTTCCTGTATTCGATATAGTCTCTTACCTGTGCCGATACCGTTACTGATGATGTATGAACCTCATTGTCATCAAACGTAAGCATCTCATCTGCAAATACCGGCATTACGGTTGATACGGTAAGTATCGCTGCAGTTATTGTGCCAAGAAACTTTTTTATTGTTCTTTTCATAATTGCCACCTCTCTTTGTGTTAGCAGACTTATGTATCTGATTAACTAATACAAAGAACTTTCAGTTTTTAAGACATCAAAAGGCCCGCGATCTCTCGCGGGCCCCTTGAAAGGAAACCACTATGACCTGTCTGCCAGCTGAAAGCTGATCGTAACGGTACCAGAATAGCTACCGGCCTTAGCCATCTGTCCTGTTACCGCGGTGAGTGTTGCAGAGGCTGCATGAGCGCTGTCAGAGCCTATCTCAACCTCACCGGACGCGGCAAGACTTCCACCGGAAGGCAGTTTAACAAAAGATATATCAGAATACGTATCAGAGCTTACCGTCCTGTCTACCCCGTTTGTAAACTCAACGGCCGTGGCGACAGTATCGACAACAGAGGCTCCGTCTCGGTTTACCATGTCAAAGGTCTTGTTGACGGAAACAAGCACCTTCTTCGTCGAGATGATGTTACCGTAGCAACCTATGGTACCGGCCCCGGAGAATATGTTGTCAAATGCTGTTACATCAGGGCTTGTTCCTTCATCATTAAGTGTCAGAATCGCCGGTACGGTAACGCTATAGCTTGAGTCTATTGATGCTTTTACAAGTACCTGTCCTGATGAAGAATCCGTCGATCCCCCCGAATATAAACCTCCGTATGCATCTGTTCCTGCTGCAACAGGTTCTGAGAGAGTGTTCCCCTCTGCATCCTTTCTGTCCGTCCATGTGCCGGCAGCTACCGGCGTTGCTGTTGTGACCATCATGGCCACGATCGTAAGAAATGCTATGAATTTCTTTCTCATAATGAATACCTCGTTTCTTTAAGGCTTTGTTAATAGTTACAATATCAGCCGCTGTGCGGATAATACTTATTCCTTGACGATGAGCTTAATGACGTTACGACCCTGGGTAAGCGGTATAAACTCGTCATCAGCACCTGTCGGATAGAACGGGATCTCCGTAAATGCTATGTTGTACGTTCCCGGAGGAAGTGTCTCTGCAGGAGTCCAGTTCACGTGCTCTCCTGACGGAATGAGGTCTGTCTCATAGATCTGTTCGTTTGTATCAAGATCCGTGATTACATATCTCATTACGAAGTCCTCGTTGGCCGGAAGATTTTCGAGCTCGATAAAGTCCGTCTTTGATACGACCGTATCCTCGATACCGGCAAAGTAGACCTGGCGGTTAGCAAGCGGGTTCTCGGCCTTTTTCTCCTCATCCGTCGCTCTGGTATCTATGACCAGATTGGTAACGGAATTGTCCGGCTGTGCCCTCCTGTGTGTTCTTGCGTACCATATGACCCATGTAAGAAATACCGCGATCGATACGATACATATGACGACTATCATGATCTCTTTTCGTGCCTGTTTCTTTGTATCCATAGTGCTTTCCTCGCTTTCGTAGAATTATTGTTATCGGCTTCAGTTTCTTAATACAGTTAGTTTTCGATTTTTAAGACATCCTCAGGCCGAAATATCCTCAGGCTCCGAAAACCGCCTATAATATGCCTTTGCAAGTTCCCTTGTCTTCGCCAGGTACTCTTCTATCTCAAGACTTACCTCAATGCTTCCCGGCTCTTTCCAGTAGGGATATTCATCTGTTCTTTTTTGTTTATTTAAACTGTTTGTAATCCGTAACATTTGACTCACCTCTTTCTATCTGATTACATGCTTAGGCTATCCCTAACTGGGGATCGGTAACGTTCCGATTCATTTCCTGTTCCTGCTGCTGCCTTAGTTCCCGCATTTGCAGACCTTCTTCCATTGTGATCACACGAGAATGCTCATAATCGTACATATATGCACGGTCCGAAAGCACTTCCTCGGGTCTAAGCTCAGCCGTGTTGACGTCCCGGATCATGGCAGCGATCTGGTTTGCGTCCATGCCATCTTCAATATTGATGAAAATGACTTCATGAATCGAACTAGGAATTATGGCGTAATCATCTCCGAGACGACCTGTAACCTCTTCCATGAAGGCCTGGTCAGCTATACAGCTTGCCCCGTAGTTGGCGAGCTCACCGGTCTCAACGTCTCTTGCGGTCCCGACATACATCATTCCCTCGGGCATCAGACCTTTCGGAAACATGAATGCCATGTCGGTAAAGTTATACTTCGATATATTGTTGTTGCGGGAAGATTCCACAAGATCGTTAACATCCATCTCGAGACGGGGAAGATGCTCATTCCGTATAAGAACAGATGCATCCTTTGCCATGATGATACGGAAGACTTCCGCAAGATCCTCGTTTACGCCAACGTGCGGTACCTGCCTTAAGAGTTCCTCGTTCTGATGAATGTTGATAAGCTCTGCAACAATGCGACCTTCTGCATTGTCATGGTCAAGAAGCTTCGTAACATCCATTCCCCAGTCCGGCATCTTCAGACATGCGTCAAGTGCCATGCTGGCAACCTTTGCCGCCATATCCTGTATGGTAATGTCATCATTTGCCATGTACTCGTCGAAGAATCTTTCCATAGGAAGTGCCGGGCTAATCTGGCTGTCCGGGGTTGATAAAGAGACCTCCGTAACGAGCTGACCGTTGTTCTTCAGGACATCATGTACGTGCACCGAATACTCGTCCGGGAGAATATGACCGATCTCCGTCCCGATCTGTGAACAAAAACTCTTGTAATCCATTTCTTCTCTCATTTTTATGTCCTCTCTTTCTTGTAATTCCTGCATGAATCCGATATATGCAGTTCATGTTCTGTTATTGTTACCGTTTGACCTGATCCTCTTCTGTGCTCCTAAACTCGTAATACAAGCAAACCTGGATTTTTAAGACATCGGATCACATATCAAGCGAAGGAGTGATGTCTATGCCGTTGTTTTGCGTGTTCTGTTCGGGCTCTTCATCAAACAGGAGCCCGATTTGTTCCTTTGTTTCTTTATCAAGTGCGTCACCCAGACCGTCTACAATGGCAAATGAATATGAAGTCGGTACGATCTGAACGTCCATCTTCTGCTCGTCCCCAATGCTGCTCATCGTTGCCATGAATGTTGCCGGCATGTTCTCAAGGATCTTGTGAGCAAGCTCCGGATAGTCATGAAGCACGTTCATAAGGCCTTCAACAACCATCGTGGAAAGGGATATGACCTTGTATTGATCGACCCTGCCGGGGTTTAACGCGCTGTACAGGTTGAGATTTGCCAAATACGTAAGCAGATCCTTCGCAGCTCCGTCATCAATATCCGCAACAGGCAGTTGTTCGCGTTCTATCTGCATGTCCTTCACCTTCTTTCTTGTTGTTTGCGTCAATGTGTTGAGCATAGAAAAATCCCTCCGCTTTCCTAATACAGAAAAAGCAGAGGGATTTAAGACATTTCCCAGGATGATCAGCAGATCAAGTTAATCGAAGTCGAACGCAACCTTGTTGTCATCGTCAAGAATCAGACAGCAGGAAAACTCTTTGCCCTTCTTGGACTTAAAGCCGTCAAGCTTCATCGTTCTGCTGTTCTCACAAAGATCCCTGACTTCGTTTTCAGCCATATCACGGCCTGCGATATGTGTGAAGATCTTAAAGCCACAGCTGCACTTGTATGCTTTCTCTGTGTGTACAAGGTTTTCCTGACCGCAAGCAGGACATGTGATATCGGTTTCATCACCGGGTTCCTCCGGGAATACGAACACAGGCTTTCCTTCTTCCTTTGAGAACTTAAGCTTCGCTGAGAAATTACGATTCTTCTTTTTACTGAAGAAGTCATCAAACGGGCCGATCTCCTGACCTTCGAGAAGTGCTTTCGCTTCTTCCTCCGTGATCTTATGACCTGAT
>JAFZQP010000178.1 GCA_017620345.1 Lachnospiraceae bacterium | reverse complement strand
TTTCGTTTCCGAATAAAATTTTAATCTGGAATTGTTCGGGTTTGGTTGTACTATTCTGTTTTCAAGGATCAAATGTGACTCGCACATTTGGGTCGCCTTCGGCGACAGGGTGCTCGTCGTGCAGACAGGGTCCCACCGCTTCGCGGTTCCCCCTATCAGCATTTCCGGAGAAGGAGGGATTTGAACCCTCGCGCCGCTTCTCACGACCTACTCCCTTTCCAGGGGAGCCCCTTCGGCCAGCTTGGGTACTTCTCCATGGTCGAAATATAACCTTATGATTATGGCCCCTCCTGCTTCGCGGGTCGGCTATGGTCGCTCGCCCATTTAAATCGCCTTCGGCGAGGGGGCTCGCGGTGAAGTAAGGGATTCGTCTGCTTCGCAGACACCTTACTTCATATACGGAGAGGATGGGATTCGAACCCATGTGCCCGTGAAGGCAAACGGTTTTCAAGACCGCCTCGTTATGACCACTTCGATACCTCTCCATAGCATATAAAATGTACAAAAAAACAGTGCTCTGAATGTCAGCGCAAGAAGTATTCTAACAAACAAGAACCTGCGTGTCAATTGTTTTTTACCTACTTTTGATGTTTTTCTACAGACGCATTTTCAGCCTACGAATTGGAATGTGCAGAATGCCACATAAACGATAAGAAGCACCACTCCCTGGATGCGGGAAAGCTTACCGCGGATAAGGGCCGGGACCGTGACAAATGCCATGACCGCCAGCATAAGAGGTATGTCTATGACAAAAGAAGCCGGAATACCTGATATCTGCTTTCCCACCGGAACGGAAAAAGGCGAAAGAGTGCAGGATATGCCGCTTACAAGAACAAGATTGAACAGGTTCGCACCTATGACATTGCCGAGCGAAAGAGCGCCATAGCCCTTGGCAAGGGATGTTATGGCTGTAACAAGCTCGGGAAGCGATGTTCCCAGCGCTACAAAGGTCAGCGCCACAACTGATTCGGGAACTCCAAGCGCCTCAGCGATTATCGTACCGTTATCTACGAGAAGATCCGCTCCGACTGCAATGAGTGCGGCTCCTATTATAATAAGAATGATGAGTTTCCATATAGGCTTATCTTCAGTCGTCTGATCTTCACCCGAGCCAGGATCCTCAGACCCCGCCTGCGCATCCGGTGTTTTGATCGCCTGTCTGACTGTCAGTATCATATATATAATGAAAATAAGCAGTAACAGTATTCCTGTAAGTCGTGAGAAATACCCCGTTATATATGCTACTGCACAGTAAAATACAGCTGCCGTGAAGAAAAAGAATGTTGGCACCACAAGTGATTTTCTCTCAACGTCCGAAGGTCTTACTGCTATCGTAATGGCCGCTACAAGTGCAGTATTGCATATTATCGATCCGATGGCATTGCCGTAGGCGATCTCTCCGTGGCCCATCACCGCAGATGATGCCGATACCATGACCTCCGGAAGAGTCGTTCCTATCGATACAACAGTGGCTCCGACAAGAATCTCGGGCATTGAGAACTTCTTGGCGATGCCCGCTGCCCCGTCAACAAACCAGTCTCCACCTTTAATAAGGCATACAAACCCCAATATGAACAATAAAACCGGAACTAGCATGATAACTCCCTCCTGGCAAATTCAAGGTCTTCCGGCGTTGTTATCTTGATATTCCTGTGGTCTCCCATAACAAGCCTGACCTTACGATCGGTAAAATACTCAAGCACCATGGCATCGTCAGTTATCATTACTCCCCGTTCAAGGAGTTCCGCTTCCGAGCCGATAAGTCTGCCATATGCCTCATATATGGCATAAAAATCAAATGTCTGAGGCGTCTGTATCTGCCACACGTGATCGCGGTGCAGTGTTTTTTCAACAAATCCGTTCTGATCCGCAAGCTTTAACGTATCCCTGACCGGTATCGCAACGACATTGGAATATCCGGCCTCTGCAGCATCATATGACCTCTTTATTATATCTTCGGTAACAAAAGGTCTCGCTCCGTCATGGATGAACACTATATCACACGGGTCAGTCCTGTTGCCCTCGGCGATGCATCGAAGAGCCGTAAGGCCATTATATACCGAATGATATCTCTCCCTGCCGCCGGATACAACGCTCTTCACCTTGTTAAATCCATACTTTTCCACTATCTCCGATGCGCAGTATTCCTTATCGCCTTCACCGCACACCAGGACTATCTCATCCACAAAACTGTCACTGAAGGTTTTGAGGCTGTAATATATAAGAGGATATCCCCCGACCTCTATATACTGTTTGGGTTTGTCGCTGCCCATACGTGTCCCGCGCCCGCCGGCAAGTATGATCGCTGCTGTTTTTTTCATATGTCTAAACCTCGGTAACCATCAGATTTGATCTGTCCCAACATCCTCTTCGAGGATGTCGCCGCGTCCTGATCACTGCGTGATCAGGACATTTGGCTCAGCATTCAGCGTATAATCCGCAAAATTTCCCTTTTCGTATTCAAAATATGCCGCCACTCCGATCATCGCGGCATTATCGGTGCAATATATCGGTGAAGGACAGTAGAGCTTTACCCCTTCGGCAGCACAAGCATCAGCCATGCTCGCCCGGAGTGCCGAATTGCTTGCAACTCCTCCCGCAAGGGCTATCTCCTTAAGCCCGAACTGCCTGATCGCCATAACAGCGTGCTCTGTCAGCACATCTACAACCGCCTTCTGAAACGATGCGGCAAGATCATCACGATCGACCGTCTCGCCTTTCATTTCCGCATGGTTCAGATAATTCAGGACAGCACTCTTTATTCCTGAAAAGCTGAAATCATACGCGTTATCGTCTACCTTTGCCTTAGGGAACACGATGGCTTCGGCGTTTCCCCTCTTTGCTGCCTCGTCTATCTTGGGACCACCGGGATATCCGAGTCCTATCGCACGCGCTACTTTATCAAACGCTTCCCCCGCCGCGTCATCCCTTGTACGGCCTATCACCTCGTAACTGCAGTAATCCGCCACTCTTATAATATGTGTGTGTCCTCCCGATACAACAAGCGATATGAACGGAGGCTTCAGGTCTTCGTGTTCGATATAATTAGCACAAATATGTCCCTTTATATGATGAACTCCGATAAGCGGAAGTTTTGTAGCAAATGCGATAGCTTTTGCCTCCGCAACGCCTACAAGAAGCGGTCCCACCAGTCCGGGACCGTAAGTCACTGCTATGGCATCCATATCCGAGAGCGTACACCCCGCCTCGGACAGTGCTGCTTCTATAACGGGATTGATCTTCTCGATATGCTTTCTTGACGCTATTTCCGGGACAACGCCTCCGTACAGGGTATGAAGGTCGATCTGGGAATAGATCACGTTCGACAGGACCTTCCGACCGTTTTGTACAACGGCAGCAGCCGTTTCGTCACAGGAACTCTCTATTGCAAGGATCTTAACGTCACTCATCGCCTTCTCCGGGTTCGGTAAGTTTCCATCCGAGTATCTTCCAATGTCCTCTGTCATCCTTCCTCATTATGAAGTGCTCGGAAACAGGTGCGATCTCTGTACCCATTCTTACCGTATATATACAGTAAAGCTGCGCCCATTCATATCCGTCATACGAATACTCCTGAACATCGGTGCTGGCTGACACCGAATAGCTTGATATTACCTTATTATCCTTCTTCCATGTTGCGATATCCATCTTAAGGGCGGAAAGATACTGCTCATCCGTCTGGTTTGCCACAAGTTCATCATCAAACAGCTTTCTCGACAAAGTAGCAAGCTTCACAAGTTCCTCGTCGGTATACTCCTCACCATAGAAGCACTGCGTGATATCGCTGTAGAATTTGAGAACTTCCTTTGGAGTCGGCGGATAATTGGTCTCAAGGTTCCTCGAGAGGATCGTGTTCACAACGCTCATCTGCTGTTTTCCCTCGGCAACTACCTTGGACCGGTTTGAGATATAGAAAAACAAGCCCACAACCGCGATTGCAAGCACAAGAAACACTATGATGACTCTTGCGGGATTTTTACGTCTCATTCCTTTGATCAATCCTCAAACAACAGATCAACACTCCTGCCATCCTTGGCAGTGTGGGTATTCTTAAATATCTTTCTTACTTCTTTCTCATAATCCTTCGGATATGAAAGAGAAGGCGAATAATGCGTCAGCCACATCTCCTTCGGCTGAGGATCGGCAGAAGCTGCAAGTTTTGCCGCCTCATAGAAAGTCATATGACTGTGTTCCTTTGCCTTATCCTCGGATCCCGGCTCGCCATACATTCCTTCACATATGAAGAGATCCGCGCCGCTTGCCATTTCGGATATGACGGGAACAGGCCTTGAATCCGTACAGTATGTTACCTTAAGGCCCTTTCTGGCAGGACCTATTACCATATCCGGCGAATAAGTGACTCCGTTATCGGTTATAGTCTCCCCCTTTTGCAGACGGTTCCAGTAATTCAGAGGGATCCCTATCTCTTTTGCCTTATCGGCATCAAACCTGCCGATCCTCGGTATGCTGACCGAATATCCGTAACAGCTGACGTTATGCTTTACCTTAAATGCTTCTATTATATAGCCGTTTAGTTCAAAAACCTGCCTGTTTCCCTCTATCTCTATAAAGTTCATGTCAAAAGGAAGCTCCGGGGCGATAGTGCACAGCGCATTTACGACCCTTGTAAGCCCTTTCGGTCCTATGAACGTGATGGGCTCGGTCCTCTCGGAATTGCCTATGCTGAGTAAAAGCCCGGGTAATCCGCTTATGTGATCGGCATGATAATGCGTAAAGCAGATGATATCTATCGGATTGGGGCTCCACCCCTTCTGCTTGATCGCGATCTGCGTGCCTTCCCCGCAGTCTATGAGCATATTGCTGCCATTATATCTCAGCATCAGCGAAGTCAGCCATCTGTATGGAAGAGGCATCATTCCGCCGGTCCCGAGCAAACATACGTCTAACATATCTCTCCTTCAGACGCTTCATTTTCCATTAACCAGTAAATATATGCGTCCTCTTTCGGGTTGATGTAAAAGCCGGGGCGGATCCCCGCACTTTTAAACCCAAAGCCTTCATACAGTTTTATTGCAGCAGTATTGCTGACTCTTACCTCTAGCGTAAAATCCCTGATGCCGAGTTTTCGTCCCCGCTCAAGGAGATCCGCGAGCATCATTTTCCCGATACCGCGCCGTCTGTACAGTGGTGTTATCATAACATTTGTTATCTCTCCGGTGCCAAGTATATTGCGGACCCCGGCAGCGCCGATAATCTCATCGCCATCCATTGCGACAACATATTCGACACCTTCAATAACAAGTGTTTCTCTATAGATATTCTCAAGCCACGGGTTGGAAAAGATCTGTGCTTCCAACTCAGCCACACGAGGAACATCGTCCATTGTCATTTTCCGTATGGTTATCATGACCGTGACATTTCTCTTTCAGCCTGTGAAGGTCGCAGGTACTGCGGCTTGTGATCCGCTGCGCTGACAATCCTTCCCTCTTTGTAATACTTTACAGCAAGCCATGCCAGCGCTCCGGCTCTCTGCCGGCTCATATGCGGCGGGGCAAATCTGACAGGGACCTTTATGGACTTTTCTATCGTCTCCCTGTACACAGGAACTCCGTCCCCAAGAAATACGACCGGCCGCCCGATCCCGTTTATCTCTTCAACAACAACCGCTATATCTTCGGCATACTGATCATGCAGTATAACAAGCTCATTACCCTCATTATACTCATACAGTCCCGTATAGACCTGGGAGCGTCTTGCATCCATGATCGGACAGATAACATCCGTTACTCCCCACATGTTCATCGCAAGCGCGTCTACGGTCGGAACTTCTATTATAGGCTTGTCCATGGCAAGCCCGAGTCCCTTGGCGGTAGCAGACCCTATGCGGAGCCCGGTAAAAGATCCGGGGCCCGCCGCTATCGCTATGGCGTCAACCGTATCAAGATCAAGCTGCGTCATACCGCTTATCTCGGCCAGCATCGGCAGGAGCGTCTGTGAATGCGTCTTCTTATGATTGACTGTGTATTCGGCTATGATCGAATCTTCCGTTGCAATGGCTAACGTGGCAACGAGTCCCGATGAATCAATTGCTATAATCTTCATCTCTGTGACTTTCTATCGTTATCCTTCTGTAATCGACCCCTTTTGACAGATCCTTTTCGATCCGGACAGTGATCACATCATCCGGAAGGATCGGCCAGGCCAGATCCGCCCACTCCATGACAGATACCCCTTCACCATAGAAACAGTCCTCATAGCCTATTTCATCCATCTCGGAAACATCCCCTATCCTGTATACATCAAAATGATACAGGGGAAGTCTTCCGCTCTCATATATCCTGACTATGGTGAACGTAGGGCTGGTTATCGGTTCATCTATCCCGAGGCCCTCGGCAAATCCCTTTGTAAATGCCGTCTTTCCGACGCCCAGGTCGCCAACAAGAGCGTAAACATCACCTTTTTGGGCTTTTTCCGCTATCCGGCGAGCTATCCTGAACGTATCTTCTTCACATGATGAATCAAGTATCGTGAGCATTATCTGATATTTACCTGCTTGGCATCCATATGGGTACTGATCATCCTGATCACATCATCCTTCCGGTCGCCCATATCCTCCTTGGGAAAGATGCATGCATTTATCCTGTTCGTATACAGTATTACGGAGCGGTTCGTGGATACTGCCTTGTACATCCTGCTCCATGGCAGGCTGTCGGTATTATCCCCGCTCTTTACGGTTACTCCTTCATCGTTCAGCACATAATGAAGCGGCTGTTTGAACACTTCGTTATTTGCAACCTGCCGTCTTGACCTGTAATACAGAGCGATCGGCTGATATACGACGCAGATGATCCCGGCAAAAAGATACAGCCACTGATGAGCAACAAAAAAACCGATGATCAGCACTATCCCCAGGAGTTCTCCGATTATGCCCGCAAATGAGGTGAACGTATGCCGGAGCATATAATCATACATCTTACCGGCTGTCATTTTTACATCGAATTCTACACTCATTCCGTTACATCCTCTATAGATACGAACGATGCACTGTCTGTCAGATCGAGATAAAACTGTACCTGTGACATGACCTGATAAGGTCCTACCCACAGCATCGCTATTCCGAAACTCATAAGTACGAGTACATAATATCCGATGAACGACAGCATCAGATAAATGTATCTGAACACATTACCTTTCATCAGTTTGAAGCTGAGCGTC
>JAFZQP010000177.1 GCA_017620345.1 Lachnospiraceae bacterium | reverse complement strand
CCCGGCGGAACTGATTTTCACGACGTGTTTCTGCTACATATGAATGACAGTACGGCCCTTCTTGAAAGTCATAACGAGTACGATCAATCCTTCATTAACACGTTCAAGCTTGGAAGGCACATGATCGAGGCGGCGGATTCAAAGCGGGCCTGTCTTGAGTGGCCGAGTCAGAAGAATTATGATATTGACGGCGAGGGTTACATCCCCGTCATCATCCCGACAGATCCGTCAAAGATCAGGGTGCTGACCGGAGAGGGCGAGTATTCGGGTGATTGGGAGCCTGACACGATGAGTGTTGACAAAGACGGAAAGATTACATTTGCATCCGGAGTTACCGCGGATGTAGTTGCAGCGGACCGGACTGAGGAAGAGACCATCCCCGAATACCTTCTTTATGTTAAATCTTCCGACGGTTATGCCAACCTCCGTACCGGCCCGGGAACGGAGTATGATGTGATCTGCCGGCTCCCCAACGGCAGCGAGCTGGAGGTGTATCGCGGGGATGCTACATCCCAAAACGGCAAAAAATGGCTGAAGGTCGCATACTTCAGGGAAGCCGATAACGAAGACGGCTACGAATGGGTGACGGGATGGATCGCGGAATCACAATTGGAGTGAGTAAGATGAAAAGAAAAAACATTGTCGCCTGCATGGCAACTGCAGTTGTTATTCTTTGCCTGTGCGGCTGTTCATCAAAAGAACAATTATCGACATCGAGGGCATACAGGGACGCTGTACCGTCTGATTATGTTCCGATGATCGATGACGGTGAGTTCTTTACAGACGGTTATGTGATCCCGGAAGAAGACCGGATGAGTATGTTGGAATCTTATGAGATCATTAATACGATCAGGCAGGATGAAGGCCTTGAACCTTTAAAGTGGGATGCAGACCTTGAATTTGGTGCGCTAAAAAGGGCTGAAGAACTTACGGTGAAATTTGATCATGTTCGCCCAAGCGGGCAGTCATGGTTTACCGTTGCTCCGGAAAAGGTGCTCGGAGAAAACATCTACATAGGGTCCGGACATGCCGATTTGGCGATGGACTCATGGATGAAAAATCAGCCTGACCGGGAGAATTTTCTGTGCCCGGAATTTACGAGGGTCGCGGTCGCGGTCTACAGGGATGCTGAGGATCACTTCTACTGGGCATGTGAATTTGCGAACGAGAGTTCAAAATGAGGTTGATCGGTATTTAATATGAGCAACAGTACACTGATGAAAGCCTTAAAGGCTGTTAATTTCATATCGGACTCAAGCGTTTCGGGAGAGAAGCTCAGAAGGCACCGTGTCGCGATGGAACGTGCAGGGAGGATCGCAGCTCCGAAGGGAGATGTTGATGTTACCGCATTTTCCGTCGGTGATATCGTATGCGAATCGATCCGTCCGGAGCTGGCACATAATCCGAGGTATGCGATAATGTATGTGCACGGCGGAGGATATGTGTGCGGCGGGTTGTCATACGCAAGGATACTTGCCGCCAAGATGGCGGAAGCAACCGGATTTACGGCGTATACGTTTGATTACAGGTTGGCGCCTGAAAATCCTTATCCGGCAGCACTTGACGATGCCCTTGCGGTATGGGATAAACTGACAGCCGGAAGATATACGCCCGATCATATAATACTTGCAGGGGAATCCGCGGGAGGCAATCTCGCTCTTTGTTTGACACAGAAGCTGATCGAAGAGAAAAGAGCGGTACCCGCACAGCTCATACTGTTCAGTCCGTGGACGGATATGACGGCATCGGCTGCATCATATGAGACCAATGCGGAAGTAGACCCCATACTTACAAAAGAATATGTGCAGAGCGCAGCGCGTGTTTATATCTCTGATGCCGGAGATGTTTCGGATAAGCGGTTCAGTCCGCTCTTCGGAACGATAACCGGTCTTCCTCCTGTGTATATCATGGCGGGAAGGAACGAGATACTGCTTGATGACAGTGTCCGACTGTATGAGGAGATCATAAAGGCCGGCGGAAGCGCACGCCTTGACATCGAAGAGAGCGGATGGCATGTCTACCAGCAGACGCCTGTTCCGATCGCATCGCGCGCAATGAAACGGATGTCGGCATACATTTCGGAGCAGGTTTACGGAGACGACTGATGGCAAAAGACAACTGGTATAAAGTGGATAATGTTGCGAAGGTTTTTCTTGCCACCGTATCAAAGAGGGACACCAAGACTCTTCGTGTTTCGTGTACGTTAAAAGAGAAGATCGATCCCGACATACTTCAGAAGGCAGTACTGTCGGCTATTCAGGACAGACCACAGGTTCAGGTCAGGATACGCAGGGGCTTGTTCTGGCATTATATGGAAAATACCGATATAACGCCGGAAGTGACGCAGGAGAGCGACAGGATATGTCCGCTTCTGTATACACCGGCTAAAACGATGCTCCATTACAGAGTCACTTATTTCAATGACCGTATCAACCTTGATATATTCCACGCGATCACCGACGGGACCGGTGCACTTGAGTTTCTTAACATCATAGTACTTGACTATCTCAAGTTCCGCTACCCGGGCGAGTTTGAAGGAGTGACGATACATTCGGGAGCTTCCGCCGATGACCTTTCACAGGACAGCTACAGGCAGTTCTTCGGTAATATGGGACTTGGAGGAGGCTCGTCTTCAGGCAGGGCCTGCCATCCGGGCAGCCTTAAGCATCCGTACGATCAGCTTCAGTTTTTCGAGATACACATGCCGGTGGAGCAGCTCCTTACAAGATCGAGACAGCTCGGAGTATCGCTCACAAGTTATATAGGTGCGCGATGGATGATGGCGATCCGCGATGTTATACCTCCGAGGCGTCGCAACAGGCCGGTGACCATAGCACTCCCGGTCAATCTGAGAAATTATTATCCGTCATATACTTCCAGGAATTTTTT
>JAFZQP010000176.1 GCA_017620345.1 Lachnospiraceae bacterium | reverse complement strand
TCCTGAGCTTCAGGGCAGGTTCGAAGGAGCGGGCCTTTGCGATAATCAATTCACTGAAATATGCATACATAGCAAGCAATATAGGAGACATTAGGACGCTAGTGATCCATCCGGCATCAACACTTTATGTTCAGGCAAGCCGCGAGGAGACGCTGGCGGCCGGAGTATATGACGATACGGTAAGAGTCAGTGTCGGAATAGAGGATGCGGAGGATCTTATAGATGATTTCACACAGGCAATACAAAATAACCCCGTTGGCACTTGAGAAAATGAAGGCTCATCTGGCCGGAGTATATCCTCAGGAAGGATGCGGGATCCTTGCGGGAGACGATAAGGGGTCGATCGAGGAGATATTCAGTACGGGAAACATAACGGATCATGACAGGTCATCCGTCCACTATGAAATAGATCCCCTTGATGTTTATGAACTTGAAAAGAAGGCAAAGGAAAAAGGATACAGCGTTTTGGGATTTTACCATTCGCATCCCGACTGTGAGGCAAGAATGTCATCGGAGGACAGTGAGTATATGATACCGCATATGCTGTACGTGATAGCATCCGTGCATAACGGGAAATGTGGGGAGATCAGAGGATACATAAAGGATCTGTAAGAAATGAAAGTATATATATCTGCTACATTAAGAAACTATTTCGGGAAAAATCATATGATAGAAACTTCGGCTGATAATGTCAGATCTGTACTGAAGTTTCTCACGGATGAGTATCCGGATGCTAAACAGATACTGTTTGACAAGGATGAAAATCTGAGGAGTTTTGTCCGTATATATGTCGGAAGTGACGATCATACTTCAACGGATATGTGGTACAAAAAGCTTTCCGAAAACGATGAACTGCTTATTCTGCCTGCCATAGCCGGAGGTGCTCCGAACGACTCGTTGATCAATGATGCAAGGATGAAGGCCCAGACGCTTGATGATAACGATATCAAACGATTCGAAAAACATCTTTTGTTAAAGGAGATAAGCGTTAAAGGTCAGAAGAGGATCAAGGCGGCAAGAGTTGTCGTATGCGGAGCGGGCTCCTTGGGATCTTCGGTGATACAGTACCTTGCGGCAGCGGGAGTCGGAACCATTAAGGTTATTGATGATAAGGATGTAGCTCTTGCGGATGTTTCGAGCCAGGTACTCCACAACAGTCGTGATGTCAATCGTCCCAAGGTTGCATCGGCGAAGGATAAGGTCAGAAACATAAATAAGAATATTGATTTTGAGGCAGAAAACGTAAGACTTGATTCGGAAAATATCGAGGAGATATTTGACGGATATGATCTTGTTATAGACTGCAGCGACAACTACAAGTCGAGATATCTGATCAATGATGCGTGTGCGCTTCTCGATATACCGTTGGTGTTTGCATCGATATATCAGTATGAAGGACGTGTGGGCATATTCAATCACAACGGTGGCCCGTGCTTGCGATGTCTGTATCCGGAACCGCCGGAGCCGGGACTTGTACCGACATGCGCTGAGGGTGGAACGATCAGTCCGCTTGCCGGTATCATCGGCAGCATCCAGGCAAATGAAGCGTTAAAGCTCATCATAGGGATAGGAGATCATCTTGACGGAAAACTCCTGACAGTGGACAGCCTTTATCTGAATTCAAGGATCCTGAACGTCAGGAAGAACAACAAATGTCCGCTCTGCGGAATTTCCAGGACAATCCTTTCGGTAGAGGATTTTGATTATGAAGAGTTCTGCGGACTGAAAGAATCGGAAGATGAAGTTCCGGTCGAAGGGATCACACCGGAAGAGCTGGCAAAGAGGATGGACAGCAACGATCCGATGACGATCATCGATGTCAGAGAACCGCATGAGCGTGCAATTATGAGATTCCCTGATGCGATCATCATACCTATAGGTCAGCTTGCAAGAAGAATGAAAGAGCTTAACCCCGAGGTTGATACGATATTCATCTGTAAGTCGGGAAAGCGAAGCATCCTTGCGATCAACACGCTTCGTGAAGCGGGATATGAAGGAAAGATGTACAACCTTAAAGGCGGCATTGATGCGATGAAGGATATTGTATTCTCGCATGAGGGAGCTTGGCTTTAATTTTGTAATAATCAAGCCATACACAAAAGGAGGAGACAAAAATGGCAAAAGAAACCGAAAACAAGAGCGTTGGTATCAATGCGCTCGGAGCAAAAGCGGCTTATAATCTTGCGAATATCACCAAGACAAAGCCACAGTACGGAGCACTGACACCCAAGTGGCTCACGAAGTTTCTTGAATTCAAGGGGCTTGAGACGGGTATCTACAGAGTCAACAAAGTAGTGGAAGGCGAGACACCTCTTGATGTACTCTGCAGTCAGACAAAGAAGTCAGACATAATCCCTGACGGATTTGTTCAGTATGAGACCGAACCTCGAGAATATGTGCTCAATTCAATATCGACAATTATCAACGTTAATACGGCTGTAGAAGATGTTTACAGCGTTCCTTACGATCAGGTTCAGGAACAGCTCGGGCTTGCTATCGAGTCACTGCGTGAGCGTCAGGAAAGCCAGCTGATCAATAATGATGATTACGGCCTTCTTAAGAACGTTGCCGATTCACAAAGGATCCAGACAAGAAACGGTGCACCTACGCCGGATGATCTTGACGAACTGATCTCAAAAGTCTGGAAAGAACCTTCGTTTTTCCTTGCTCATCCGAGAGCTATCGCTGCATTTGAAAGAGAGTGCACAAAGAGAGGCGTTCCGCCTGTAGTTGTCAACATTGCAGGAGGCAATTTCCTTACATGGAGAGGAATTCCTGTTGTTCCTACCGATAAGCTTCTTGTTGACGGTCTTAAGAACCCCAAGTCCGAAAGCGGAAAGACAAACATACTTCTTATCCGTACCGGAGAGGCCAAGAGAGGTGTTGTAGGTCTTTTCCAGGCAGGACTCAAGAATGAGCATTCAAGAGGTCTGTCCGTTCGATTCAGAGGGATCGATGATAAAGGTGTTGCATCCTATCTTCTTTCTTTATACTGCTCTGCAGCGATACTTGCCGATGATGCAATTGCTGTGCTTGAAGATGTAGAAGTAGGTGAATATTATGACTACGATTGAAAACCTTGCCGGCGTTCCAAGTGCAGGAGAACTGAGCATTCTTGCGAATGAGTTGTTTCCGGATCTGACAGAGGGTGTGTACGGTGTTCCCGAGACAGATATCCCGGTCGCATCCGTCCCCGAGGCTGATGTATCGCAGGGCATAACCTATGCGGCTACAGAGGAAGCAATACCGGGATTTAACGTCAATGAGACGGTACCTTCTTCGGAAGAATTCGACTGGGAGCATCCGTTCGCATACGGCGGAGGGGATCCTTATTTCCAATCAGTCGAAGAGGTAAGTGCACCTGAGGCTGAGTTTCTTCCGGGAATTGCAGATATGCCTTCGTTAACGACTGATAACAGCACGAGTTATGCTCCGGCGGTAATGTCTCAGACGCAGGCTAAGGAGCATGACCGAAAGATCGATGCACCGACATCGCTCGGAGGTGACAGCGTTAAGCAGTCTAAAATCGAGGGAGAAAGATCAACATCACGAAATGATTCTATAAGGATCGGCAGCAAGACACTGGCGCAGATCAGGGATGATTTTCCGATATTAAAGGAACAGATAAACGGTCATCAGCTTGTATGGCTTGACAACGGGGCAACTACACAGCGTCCGCAGGCTGTCATCGACAGACTGAAATACTATTACGAACATGAGAATTCTAATGTTCACAGAGGCGCTCATACTCTTGCCGCAAAGTCTACCGATGCATATGAAGACGCAAGAGATACTGTAAGGGATTTCATAGGTGCGCCTTCATCAGAGGAAATCGTATTCGTTCGCGGAACAACGGAAGGAATTAATCTTGTTGCAAATGCATATGTGAAACCACTGCTTGAGCCGGGAGACGAGATAATCGTATCGATTCTCGAACACCACGCGAACATCGTTCCATGGCAGCTTGTGGCTCAGGCAACGGGTGCGGTGATCAAGGTAATACCGTGTGATGAGACGGGGCAGCTGATACTTCATGAATATGAAAAGCTGTTTACTCCGAAAACTAAATTTGTATCCGTTACACACGTATCAAATGTGCTTGGAACCGTAACACCGATCGAGGAGATAATTGCCATCGCGCACAGACATGGCGTACGTATCCTTGTGGATGGTGCACAGTCTGTAGCGCATATACCGGTTAATGTATCGGCGCTTGATGTTGACTTTTTCGTATTCTCGGGTCATAAGATCTTCGCACCGACAGGCATCGGAGCTGTCTACGGCAAAAAAGAACTGCTTGAGGCGGCGCAGCCGTATCACGGTGGCGGAAACATGATCGCAGATGTGACTTTTGAAAGAACGATCTATAACCCCGCTCCGAATAAGTTTGAGGCCGGAACAGGAAGTATAGCCGATGCGGTTGGACTTGGTGAAGCACTTAAATATTTATCCTCGATCG
>JAFZQP010000019.1 GCA_017620345.1 Lachnospiraceae bacterium | reverse complement strand
CGCTGTTAAGCATTTTGTCCTTTGGGGAATAGAGGATCAGGATATACGTATGAAACCGTATTTTTATCCAAAACTTGAGAAGCAGGAACTGTTTGTGAAAGGATATATTGCAAAACAATCAAGTCACAGCTGCGGAAGCACGGTCGATCTGACGCTTCTTGATATGAATACAGGAAAAGAGCTGGACATGGGAAGCCCGTTTGATCTTTTCGATGAGATATCCCATCCGGATTGCAGGGATATCTCAGACGAACAGTATGAAAACCGTATGATCTTACAACAGGTCATGGTCCGCAACGGATTTTGTCCGATAGATTGCGAATGGTGGCATTTTACTCTCCGGGACGAGCCCTATACCGATACATACTTTGAATTCCCGGTATCTTCGGAATACCTTAGGAAATAGCACGGGATCATCGCGACCATCTGCGGCATAACTGAGAACGACCGTTCCGAAGAATATACATTCATAATAACAGGCTGCAAGCGCTGTAAACAGGAACCTTTGACAGATAAGACTGCCGATTATGCATGTGATCCCGAATGCCGATCCAAGCAAATGCCTTGTCCTGAAGCCTTCCTTTATGACGGCATTTGCGTTGCAAAGCATCAGAAACACCGTCATAATGATGAGCAGCGGAGTTGTCCCTTTTAAAAACGCCCCGGGATATTCCAGGACTGTATCCGCTGTCATCGTACGGCCCATCACATAGCAAATGTTCATGTAAACAAGGAAACACAAAGCAAAGATAACCGCTCCAACAACGGTTATTCCTTTGTATGAACATATGAAGTCCCAGCGTTTTAAATGCATATCTTTCACTATTCTATCCTTATATCCGTCAGAGCTACCTGGTCTCCCGAAAGGGAAACATAAACCTTTGATCTGTCATCGGTAACCGTAGTCACGTTTTCAATATTTATTCCAAGGTTTTCGGTTTTTAGTATGATACGGTCACCTTTTCTTACGATATCAACTTCACATTCCATACCGTCCTTGTTGATCTCTTTCCATTTATCCCACCCGGGGAACTGTTCTGTCTTCTTTACAACAAATCTGTTCTTCGCAAATTCTTTGTCCCCCTGATCTTCCCCGTTCAGTTTTATCAGGTTATACTCGCGATAATCCGGACCGCCTATACATCCGTTCTCTGACCAAAAAAGAACGATATACGGACAATGCCATATCAGATCAGCTTCCGGCAGGCTCATCGTATGAAATCTTATCTTTAACTTGTCCTCTATCTCAATACCTTCAGTTGATGCCGACATCCATCTGTCTATCTGCACATTCTTAAGATCAGACTCCATGTGGTCGATATAACTTACCGGCTGAGCGATCCTCGGTATATCCCCAAGCTTAACAATGTCCCCCGTGGATTCGACGGAAATGTTATAGATCCTGCAATTCTCTCCCGTAAGCCCAATATAAACAGCCTGTGACCGGCTCGGAAGCGCCACGATCACCTCTTTCGCATAATCCCCGGTTTTCATGACAAGCTTCATGTGATCTTCAAAACGTCCTGCCAGTATCTCATACCTATGAGTGCTTCCAAATTCTTTCGGTTGCGGCACATCATCCGTTTCCTTTTCCTCGATAGCTCTTGCGGCCGTAGAAACACTGTATTTATCAAACCATATCTCGCCGTATTCAAGGTAATGATATCTTTCTATCGTCTTTTCATCATCATGAGTCCTGCCGTCATATGAATCAAAAAGGACAATGGACGGCGCTGAAAATGTCTTTTCGTTATCAATGAAGAGTTCACAGTCAAAACTGATCCTCTTTATATCCGTTCCTACAGATATACCTCTTGAAGTGTTTTCCCTGTAATCTTTGCATGATATCTCTTTCTCTGTCAGGGATTCGTTCTCTTTGCCGGCTTCGCTACCTTCTGAATCAATGATCTTGACCATTATATCCGCAAGCAGCTCGTCATATACTTTGCCGGATCCTTTCACGATATTTTCTCTTGCAACAAAGACAGGCAATTCATCGCCGTCTTTCTTTGTATAGGTCATGGAAACAAAATCACCGGCGATCTTAATGATCTTTTCTATCCCGGGCATATCTTCAATGCTTATGCCCGTAATTTCCGGAAGAGACTCTTTTGAGACAGTATTACAAAGAAGAGCGGCATAATGTATCTTCTCACAGTCCACCGCACTTTTACCGGCATTTGAAGCGATCTTTTTTGCATAATAAGCTACTTTCTCGTAATACCCCTTTGCCAGTTCTTCTTTTACTTCAACCGACGCAACAAACGCAGAAGCTGTTTTGTCAAACAACTTCTGAATCCGTTCCTGCTCAATCTGCAAGCCCCGCACCTCTATCTGATGCGCATGTTCGACCGTATCGTTCAGATCAAGGTACATAAATATATACATCGATATGGAGACCGCGACCATCGACATGTTAACTATCGATATGCCGTATGTGAATATCTGCGTTATACCGCATATAATTGGTACAAAAATATAAAGAACCAGAGATGTAAAGATAAGTTTGCTGAATACCTTCCGGTATCGACAGATGATCGCAAACGAAACAAGCGGACACACAACCGGTATTATATATGCGATAAGAAATCCCGATCCCCTGTGATATTTGTTCGTCTCATCAAAGTAATAATACAGGTTCGTTGCGGCCGCGATGACAGCCATGACCATGCCGGCAGCAGCGAGTATCTGCGTTATCTTCAAAAGAAGCGGCAACTTCGTAAGTTTTCCCTCATGCGTCAGCCAGTCAGATATATACAGGCTGAATCCCAGAGCAATTCCTGATGTAAAAAAGAACACGAAAAAATTACTCACTCTGACCATTACATATCCGGTATGACTTAAATCTCCCGAATAGATATATGCCTTCCGGTCAAACCAGAGCAGGAAAAAAGCCATTGCCTCCATGGCAATGAGTATCCATTTTCTGCTCTTTGAGAGAAACCTTGTATGACCGAGCAGAAAGACAAACGCTGCACAGGCTCCACACAAAAACAGCATCAGGTTTAATTGGTTTTCTCTGATGAGATCAAACATTTAATATGTCTCCTCTATGCCTCGCCGTTGTATTTTTTAAGTATTTCAGTGACTTCGGGGACCGCATCCATGAATACTTCGACACATTTGGGATCAAACTGTGTACCCTTGCCTTCCTCGATGATAGCGAGTGCTTTTTCGATAGGAAATGCAGGCTTATATACTCGTGGGGACGAAAGTGCGTCAAAAACATCGGCAACTGCCATGATCCTTGCCGACAGCGGGATCACCTCCCCATGCATACCTTCGGGATAACCTTTTCCATCCCATCGTTCATGATGATACGCAGCCATATTTCTGGCTTCCTTCAGATAGTTGTCGCCTTCCACGGTACTGATCGCTTTTTCAAGAATCTTCTTACCTGCCGTGGTGTGGGTCTTCATGATCTCATACTCTTCATCCGTAAGCTTCCCCGGTTTGTTGAGCACTTTATCCGGAATATTGATCTTTCCGACATCATGGAGAGGAGCTGAGCGTACCACATCAGACATAAACTTCGGTGTGATCTTCTGCTCGTAGTAGCCCTTCTTCTTCAGGCCTTCAACTATGATCCTGGCATAAGCCGCGGTCTTTTGAACATGTGCCCCCGTATCGGAATCCCGGCTTTCAACAAGATCCGCCATGGTTATGATCAGACCCTCCTGCAGTTTTGCCGTGGAATCTGACAGTTTTCGGATGCTACGCATCTGCTCTGCCTGATTTTTGGTCATACTGCATGCGGACAGATACAGGTTTTCAAGCTCGTCTCCGGTATGTATCCCGAGGCTTCTGAACATCTTAACATCCTCATCCATACTCTCCTGTGAGTCCTCAGTATGCGCAAGAGTGTCCATACCCTTTACAACGGAGTTGATCGGGATGATAAGATTATATTCTGTCAGCCAGATCGTAAATGCACACAAAAGGATAAAGAAGCCGAGAAAGACCGAGATCATTTCCACAAGAAAACTCTTCCCATCTTTGTCCAGTTTCTCCATATCCACATCCACGATCGCATAGCATACGCATTTACCGGCCGAATCATAAATTTGCGTCGCCGTCGTAAGAAGATATCCGTATTCATCATTAGTAATGATCGGTTCTACCCTTTTACCGTCCAGCAGCGCGGGAATATAAGGTTCAAACCCCTCATCATACGGAATCAGTTCACCCGTCTTTGCGGCCGGAGTGTCAGGTGTATCAATATCAAAGACCACTCGGAACCCTTCCGGCTCCATTTTATATACATACAGATATGCTATCTCGGGAGAACTGTACAATATCTTCTCAAGCCGGAGCTTTGTATATCTGTAATTTTCAGAGTTTCCTTTTTCCGCCAGATATTCATCGATGCGGTCCCCGTCAACAACTCCGGCAGCAAGCTGGGCAGTACCCCTCGCGATCTGTGTATGCTCATTCAATGTCATTTTCTTGAACACCCTCGCACTGATCACCGTGCATACAACAGCAACGGTGGTAAGCGAGAACACGAGCACCAGCAGCATTTTCATACGCAATGAGATTCTGCGGGCATTTGCTTTCTTTCCCGTATGAGGTGCATCACCATCAAGCGGAGTTTGAAGCCACATATTTAAACGGAAATATCGGCTGAATCTGTCCGGAACGAAATGAAGAATGATAAGCGCGATCAGAACCGTAATTACTTTATCCGGTATGTCCATGATAATGCTTGAAAGAACATGTGATACACCGTATCCGAAGAATCCTGTATTATACAGGATCCCGCTTAGCGACTCACTGTCAAAATACAACCCCTCCATAAACCACGGAATAAGCGACCCTATTCCCCCGCCTATCAGGGTAAATACGGCTATCATCCCCAGGTTCCCACGCCATTTTTTGTGCCAGCCGCGTTCGGCAAAAAAAGCGGCAAACACTGCTATAAGAACATTGAGAACTCCATAATACAATGATGAAGGATCTGAGATGGTCTTCAGAAGATTTGTGGCAAACCCAACGATCACGCCCGGAAGGTATCCACCAAGAACCGCAACCGTTACCGTTCCCACTGTATCAAGATACAATGGAAGATCAAGTGCGGCCGTGATGGAGCTGAGCGTCATATTGAGCGCAATGCCTGCCACGATCGTATACAGTGCGACAAGATTCTGTTTTTTCGATAGTTTTTTCTGCGTGTGTCGGTCTTTCATTTGCTATACCTAAGCTGCGGGATCAAGCGCTTCTTCCACCTCAAGTTCTTCGTAATCGACCACTTCAACATCATCACCGTAAATGGTCGCAAAATCATCCCTCATGGATATCGGCTCAAATCCGCATTCATCGCACATCTGCTTCATTGCATCGGCCTTTTTCATATTGCCGTGCTCTCTTACAAGATCGTCACACATGAGCATATATGCTTTGGTCTCATACCGATCGTTGTTTACCGTATACTGTGCCATTGACTGGTCGCCTGCGGTATTTCCAAATGACAATACAGGAACCTTTCCTATCTCTTCAGCTATGGCGCTGACTTTATTCATCTTGATAGTCTTGATTACCAGATCTCCGCCGAGGATTACATTATCATCCTTTGTATAGATATACTCAAGACCGTCCGTACCGTCCTGATTGTCCGCGACCATCGTATAACTCATCCCGATCACTCTGTTCTCAGGGATCCCGAGCTTATCCTTAACAAGTGCACGCACGACTGTTCTGTCCGATCCGCTCACTATATATACGGTAAAATCATTTGCCTTAAGATACTCGACAAGTGACACCATCGGCCAATAGAATGCCTCTCCCCTTGTCAGGTTCTTAAATCCGTCAGCCTCCGATTCCATGTATTTTCGGGTATATTCCTTAAGTTCGTCCGGAGTCATACCGGCGTATGCCTGCCCCGCATATTTTGCATGAAGTCTTTCATGATTTTCGGGCTTGTTCCCGTCATATACACCCTTCTCAAGAGCCTCCGCAAATTCTCTCATATCATCAGGAGCATCATATGTATCATCATGGAGTGCTCTGTGAATGAACATCATATATTCAAAATACGAAGGATACAATTCACCGATTATCGTCCCGTCAAGATCGAACACTGCGATCCTGTCCTCTACAGGAATGAACGCATCCGAGTTCTTATCCGTAACAGTTGCCACATAGTCTCTTATCGACGCAGCTGCAACCGAGTCTTCACTCCAGTATTTAAGTCCGGCAGCCTGCTTTTGCTGTACTGTCAGATTAACGTTCGCACATCCGGTCAGAATAACTGCGCTCATTAAAATCGCCATCACACTTCCGATCGTTTTCCTGATCATATTCATCTCAATACTCCTTTCATAATCAGTTTTTCCCGTATTCACTAATATCAGTCCTTCAAACAACACAACGGGACAACATACACTCCGTTCTCCATCCGATATGCTACCTTATTCTTTGTTACCACCATTAGAAACGCTGGTTTCCCTGTCTTTTCACAGTCTACATCATCAGCGATCCTGATCAGACTATCGGCCGCTTTCCTGATATCGTCTTCTCCTCCAAGCTTGACCTCAACGAGGGCCCAGGATCCGTCAGCAAACTGAAGCACGGCATCCGCCTCACGCTTTTTTGAATCGCGGTATTTATAAACCCGAGCTCCTATCGCATCAGCATATACCCTAAGATCATGCACGACCAATGATTCAAACAACAATCCAAACGTTGTTATATCCTTAAAGATCCCTTCCGGAGTGATCCCAAGCGCGGCAGCGCCGATCGACGGATCGGTAAAATGTCTCGTTTCCTTTGTCCTGATAGCCGCCTGACTTCTGAGATTCGGATTCCATGCCGGAAGTTCCTCTATGACATACAGATTTCTGAGTGCATTCAGATATTTTGCAAATACATCCTTATCAAAAGTTTCATCG
>JAFZQP010000175.1 GCA_017620345.1 Lachnospiraceae bacterium | reverse complement strand
CTACAGAATCTTCTCTTATCTTGTGGAGCGTCTGCGTTCCATCCATTCCGGGCATGCGCTGGTCCATCAGAATAATGTCATATTTGACCTTACGGCAAAGCTCCAGAGCACCGTTTCCGCTTATGGAGGTGTCGATATTCATCATTGTCTTTTTAAGCAGATTTGCGGCAACCTTAAGGTTCATCTTAGTGTCGTCGACGATAAGTATGTTGGCATTCGGAGCATGGAAAGATTCCCTGTAGCGCTTCGAAGGATCATTGATATTGTCGTTTTCACTGCTTATGGAAAATTCGCCGATGATCTCGTCATCAACGATCTCCTGTTTTATGTCGAAGTAGAATTTAGATCCGACTCCGTATTCACTCTCCACATAGAGCTTACTGCCCATCATGGAAAGAAGCCTTGTGACGATGGACATTCCGAGGCCTGTTCCCTCGATGGTCCTGTTCTTCTCAACGTCAAGTCTTTCAAATGATTCAAAGAGCCTTGGAAGATCTTCTTTTTTTATTCCGATGCCGGTGTCTGTTACTTCGACATGAAGCTTTACACTTTCGTCGTTTCGTCCGGCATTTTTAAAGGACAGTTCGACCTTGCCTTCGTTTGTATATTTGACTGCGTTGGTAAGGAGATTCATGATCACCTGGCACAGACGCATATCGTCTCCGCGGAGAGTAACCGGAATGAGAGGATCGACTTTAACCGAAAATTCGAGTCCCTTTCCGGAAGCTCTTTCAGCCACAGAAGTATAAAGATATCTGACCACTTCGGCAGTTTTATAATCGACCGGAACGATATCCATTTTTCCGTCCTCGATCTTTGAAAAATCGAGAATACTGTTTATAAGGTTGAGCAGAGTTTTTCCGGAAGATCTGATACTGTCTGCATACTCGAGAATGTTTGTATCTTCAGCTTCTCTCAGTATCATTTCGTTCATACCCAGGACTGTATTTATGGGCGTTCTTATCTCGTGAGACATATCCGCAAGGAAACGGCTTTTTGCTTTGTTTGCCTCATCCGCCGCGGACTTTTCAAGCTTGAGGATCTTTGCCTCATACTCCTGCTGTTGACTCTCTTTTATGAGCTTCTCCATCTTGAGATTTGCAGTCTGCTCATTCTTGTAGCTCATAAAGTAGAAGAAAGTGATCAGGAAGAAAATGATCACATATACACTTGTATTAACAATCAGTTTTATATAGATGTCGGAAAAGAATTCATTTCTTTCCACTACGACAACCGTATACCACTGTTCATCTACTTCAGAGACAAATGCAATATTTTTCTTTCCGTCTATATCGATATTAAGGCTTCCGTTTTTGATCTTCAAAACGGCATCCAGGAAAGCATCGGTGCCAAGAACATCGCCGATATATTGCCCGTTCATATTTTTGTCGCGGTGTGAAATGATCATGCCGTTTTTGTCTATGATCATTCCGTAGCCGTAACCGTTAATGCTGATCTGGCTGACCAGATCCTGAATATAATTAAGTGCTACATCAAGTGATACAACGCTTTCTTTGTCGATAAGCATTTTACTTATGGAAATGATGACATCGCCGGTCTGTGCATCGACATAAGGCGGAATAATGGTAACTTCTCCTCCCGCATAAACGGCATTTATGTACCAGTCCCTCATCACAGGATCGTAGCCCTCGGGAGGTACCCAGTCGAGGCCGTCGAGAAATTCGCCATTAATATAGGCATAGATACCGGTGAAGTTTTCATCAAACTGATTTGCCTGATTGTGGGATTCGACACGGAGTATCTCGTGAATCTTATCGTTCTCGATGCCGTTGACTCTCATCTGGTCGATGGAATCGGCAGTAACCCACAGAACCGATTTACCGGTTTCGAGATAATTTGAAAGAGTAGTGGAGATTCCGGCCACTTCATCTTCGCATTGAACAAGGAGACTCGATGAAGCCTCTCTGAACAGAAGAGTGGAAGTGTAAATAACGGCAAGAACCATAAATGCAAAGGTGATCGAGAGAGTGAAGAGGAAATTAAAACGTCCTTTTTTTCGCTGCTCAATAACGGGATGGTTTTTCTTGTACCTGTAATAAAGCCTGACAAAGAGCATCAGGATCAAAATGATCACAACGAAAACGAGGGAAATCCCGAAAAGCATCAGAGCGATCTTTGTATAATCATTGTCTGACATCAACTCGGAAGGAAGGGAGGCCAGTCTGTCTTTCATTCTTCTGGCAAACATATAACCGCTTGCGCAGCAGATGCAGATGATGAAGGCGATAAGCACCTGGAAAACCATGCGGAATCTTGCGTTGATCCGGATCTTATCATCATCGGGTTCATCGAATATACCGGCTGATCTTCTGACAGACAGATATATAAAGAAATCGAGTGTGAAATTGATAAATGAGAAAATATTGTAAAGGTTATCGGTCAATGCTGAATCAAAGCATGATGATGTCCACATGCAGTATTCGGTCACGGTAAACAGAAGAACGCAGAACTGATAGCGGGGGAACCCGGCACCGTTTTTTCTGTTTTTGAGCCAGTAGAAAAGACTTCTTGTGCATAGAACGGCGATCGTTGTGCTGGCAAGAAGCTGCCAGGTGTTGTTGATGAAGCCGCCGAACTGCATATAAAGAATATATTGCGCAATATTGATGGGGATGGGAATGAACATAAAAGGCGTGATGAATCTGCCTTCTTCTTTTGACTGTATGGTAAAGATCGAAAGGATAAGGAAAATATATGAAACATTCCATCCGAAATATGCCAGCAGCGCGGATATATTCGGATCATCATTCATTATAAGAATGTAGATAGTCCAGTAGTAGTCGCTCAGAAAGTGAGCCAGGAAAAAGAGGGTTGAAAAGAGGTAGATCTTCTTGGGTGTCTCGACATAACGATAGATACACAGGAATAATCCGACACCTGCGGCAAATAACGTATATACATTTAAAAACATTTCGATGTTCATCAGATGTCACCCTCGGAAATTACGTCATACCACCTTTATTTTATGGGAAATACGGGCAAAAGTAAACCCCCGAAAGACTCGGGGGTTTAACATGTTTCTAACTTAGTGTTATCTTAGATAGCCTCGTGGAAGGTTCTTGAGATAACGTCAGCCTGCTGTTCGGGAGTAAGCTTGATGAAGTTTACAGCGTATCCTGAAACACGGATGGTAAGCTGAGGATAGTTCTCGGGATGCTGCTGAGCATCAAGGAGAGTATCTCTGTTAAGTACGTTTACATTAAGATGATGTCCGCCCTTGGTAGCGTAACCATCAAGAAGATTTACAAGGTTATCAACCTGTGCACTGTTAGCCTGTGCCATTTTCTATGTCCTCCTATTCTTATTTGAAGTCATCCAGACCGTCATGGAGAGTCGGAACGCTGCAAGCGAGAGGTGTTCTCGAGCAGTCGGTGCAACCCATTGTCTGGACATCACACTTTTCTTCGGTCTCGGCGTTTGCTTCGACATTTACATGTCCGACGCCTTTTGCCATGCCGGAATCCAGCATCTTTATGAGATCGTCAATCTTTTCCTTCTCGTCCATGACTGCCTCCTTATTCTTAGAATAAATTACTTGTTAAGGTCGAGCTCGATATCGCCTGCGAATACCTTATCTTCCTTGCCGAGAGCTCCGGGGATGATGGTGAAGGTATTGGAGATACCATCCTGTGCATCATTGAAAGGAAGCTTGGATACGGATGAAAGGGAAGCAACAGCACCGTGGGTATCACGGCCGTGCATCGGGTTTGCTCCGGGTGCGAAAGGCTGTCCCTTCTTACGTCCGTCAGGAGTGTTACCTGTTGCCTTACCGTAAGTAACGTTTGAAGTGATGGTAAGGATGGAAGTAGTAGGAACACCGTTTCTATAGGTGTGATGACGTCTTACAGCGGTCATGAACTTGTGAACGATATCCTGAGCGATATCGTCTACACGGTCATCGTCATTACCGTACTTAGGGAAGTCACCGGTTGTCTTGAAGTCTACGATGATGCCGTCCTCGTCACGAACAACCTCAACCTTCGCATACTTGATAGCGGAGAGTGAGTCAGCAACGATTGAAAGACCTGCAACACCTGTAGCGAAATATCTCTTAACGTCTCTGTCATGAAGAGCCATCTCTGCTCTCTCATAGCAGTACTTGTCATGCATGTAGTGGATGATGTTGAGGGTGTTAACGTAAACGTCAGCCTGCCACTCCATCATATCCATGAACTTGTCATATACATCCTGATACTCAAGAACGTCGCCGGTTACAGGACGATACTTAGGTCCAACCTGCTTCTTGGTAACTTCGTCGATACCGCCGTTAAGAGCATAGAGGAGACACTTAGCAAGGTTAGCACGTGCTCCGAAGAACTGCATCTCTTTACCGATTCTCATGGAAGATACGCAGCAAGCGATTCCGTAGTCATCGCCGTGAACAACTCTCATGAGGTCGTCGTTCTCGTACTGGATTGAAGATGTGGTGATAGAAATCTTAGCGCAGTATTTCTTCCATCCCTCAGGAAGTCTGGTTGACCAGAGAACTGTGAGGTTGGGCTCGGGTGATGCACCAAGGTTTTCAAGGGTGTGGAGATAACGGAAAGAGGTCTTGGTAACCATGTGTCTTCCGTCAACGCCTACGCCGCCGAGTGACTCGGTAACCCAAACGGGATCGCCTGCGAAGATCTGGTTGTACTCGGGAGTACGAGCGAACTTAACGCAACGAAGCTTCATGATGAAGTGATCAATGAACTCCTGGATCTGCTCCTCGGTGAAGGTTCCGTTCTTAAGGTCACGCTGTGCATAGCAGTCGATGAATGTTGAAGTACGTCCAAGGCTCATAGCGGCACCGTTCTGCTCCTTAACTGAGCAAAGGTATCCGAAGTATGTCCACTGGATAGCTTCCTGTACGTTTGCAGCGGGCTTTGAGATATCACAGCCGTAAGAGGCTGCCATTTCCTTCATCATCTTAAGAGCTACCATCTGCTCTGAGATCTCTTCACGAAGACGGATAACGTCATCGGTCATAACACGTCCGGTAGAATCCTTCTGTGCCTGCTTGTCCTCGATAAGTCTGTCGATACCGTAGAGTGCAACACGACGATAGTCGCCGATGATACGTCCACGTCCGTATGCATCGGGAAGACCGGTGATGATGTGTGAAGAACGGCATGCTCTCATCTCTGCAGTGTATGCATCAAAGCAGCCTGTGTTATGTGTTTTTCTGTGAGTGGTGAAGAACTCTGAAATCTCGGGATCAACTTCATATCCGTTGTCCGAGCAAGCCTTCTCTGCCATGCGGATACCGCCGTAAGGCTGAAGTGAACGCTTGAAAGGCTTGTCTGTCTGGAAACCAACGATGGTCTCCTTGCTCTTGTCAAGATAGCCGGGGCCGTGAGAGGTTATGGTTGAAACAACCTTG
>JAFZQP010000174.1 GCA_017620345.1 Lachnospiraceae bacterium | reverse complement strand
TTACTGTCTGTGGCTTTGTAAAGATACCTTGCGGTGTCGTCGAACGTGATCTCGGATTCACCGTTCGCATCGTTCCCGGTTCCCCAGTTCTTAATAGGATATCCACCGTTTGTTGCTATCGGATTGCCGTTCTCATACCTTGTCCCAGCGTTTGTATCAGTAAACGTATTCCATGCGGTGTATCCGGTAGTATATGAGGTTTTCGTGTCCTTTATCGCAATACCGTTTGCATCTGCAACAACAGCAAATCTGTGATCGATAAAATCTTTATTGGCATTCGTGACGTTTATGGACTGCGGATCATCATTATCAATCTTAACCGCGGGTTTTGATACAGCCCCGCCGACACTGATATCCCATGTGGCCGGTTTGGTCGCGGCATCACCGTTGATTCCGGACACGACGCCGTCAAAATCAGTCTCCTCATCTATATCAAACAAAATCTCCATTCCATGGTATGTAAATTTATATGTACCGGCAGCAAAAGTATCCGTATCTGACACCGGATTTCCGTCCGGGCCCGTGATATGAGCCCAGTCAGCTGCAAACTTGTTATTTATGGATATCCCGTTTTCATCAACGGTCCATTTGTAATTGCGCTTTGCCTTCGCGAGAGTATCGCCTTCTTTCATCGAAATATCGACTGTCTCGCCGTCCCACAGATCAAAGCTCGCCTCGAAATCTTCCGTAGCGACTCCGGAATCATCGATCTTAAGACCTTTGGACTGAAGTTCCGATATGTTGTATCTGACGTTATTGAATTCAAGGCCGCCGACCGTATTACCGGTTCCGACATGGAACAGTTCCATATCTGTTGCAGGAGGCTTAATCTCGGGTGTATACGGTACATGAAAAAGAGGGATCTCGTTGAAATTGGCCACATTGAATATCCTTCTCATCTCTGATTTCAATGCGTCAATCTCTTCATTGATCGCGTTTCTGTCTTCATCGGTCAGTGTCCCGTTCGCACCTTTTACCGACAGTTCGGTCATGCGATGGAGCATGTCATGGACTTCATCCAAATACCCGTCTGCAACCTGACACAAAGAAACGCCGTCCTGAACATTGGCGGAAGCCTGTGTAAGCCCCCTGATCATACGGCGCATGTTTTCAGAAATAGTAAGCCCTGCGGCATCATCCGCCGCACGGTTGATCTTATATCCCGAAGATAATTTCTCTGTTGTTTTTTTCTTTCTTGTTTCCACAATCCCGAGCTGACGGTCCGAAAACATCCCCTGCAGATTGTGGGTAACTACGTTAATACTGCCCATATCCTTATGCGATTCACAAATCCTTTTATAGATATATCGACAGTATCATTATATATCATTAGGGCGTTCTGTGATCATTTGATATCAACTACTCCCGTACCAACCTTCTCCTGAAACCGGATATCATGCTCTACCAAAAGCATTGTAGGGTTATACTGCAATATCAGTTTCTCAATCTGCATCCGTGAGAACACATCGATAAAATTAAGCGGCTCATCCCAGATATAAAGATGGGCAGGCGTGATCAGGCTCGCAGCGATCAGCACCTTTTTCTTCTGACCCTCCGAATAATCCTCCATGTTCTTTGCGAACTGTTCCCGCCCGAGATCAAGCTGCCTGAGCACGGCAAGAAAAAGACTTTCAGCAAGACCACGTGACTCGCAGAATTGCCGCAAAGAGCCCGACAAAAATGATGTGTCCTGATTGATATACGAAATCGTCATGCCGGACGCAACATCCAGATCCCCGGAAATAAGTAACGTCGAATCCTCAACTCTGTCCCGGTGATCCGCCATCTTCAATACCGCTTTCAGAACACTCGATTTTCCACATCCGTTCTCTCCCGAAAGGATTACTCTTTCGCCACGCTTAACCTGAAACCGCAGACCATCAAACAATGGCTCCGGAGCGCCTTCATATGAAAGCGACAGGTTATTCGCGTTGATAAGCACTTGCTTGTGGAATCTGAGCGGTTCCAATTTCAGATCAGATACCCTCTCTATATCCTGCAGCAGTCCCTCTTTCTCTTCAATCTCCCTGTCCAGGCGCTGCTCATAGGATTTCACACGGGCCTGCATCTTTTTTGTTTTCGCACCGATAAATGATCTGGTCGCAATACTTCTGTCATGTTCCTTAACGGGATCAAATCCTATCTTTGAGCTCTCATTCTTATCGGCCCACCGGCTGCTCCTGTCGGCAGCGGCCTTCAGCTTGCCTATCTCTTTAAGATGCTTTTCATTCTCAGCCTGCCTGAACGCATCCCTCTTTTCCTTATTCTCCCACCATGTAGAAAAATCACCCGCCTGAACCTCTATCGAAGACCTGTTCAAAACAAGCACGTGATCGCATACGGCATCCAGCAGATCCCTGTCATGAGATACAAGGATAAATCCTTTTTTTGAAGACAGATACTCCTTTACGATGTCACGTGCTGCTGCGTCCAGATGATTTGTGGGCTCATCGATCAGAAGGAACTCATTCTCGGCCGCAAACAGAACCGCCAGCATCACCCTTGTCCGCTCCCCGAAGCTGAGCGTTGCAAATGGTCTGTACAGGCATTCCGAATCCATTTTAAGCTCATTCATCTGGATCAGCACCTGCCAGATCTCAATCCGCGGTTTCCAGCTCTCTATGAGATCTGCCGCATTTTTATAAAGATCCTGATCCGATACCTGATACGGAAAATAGTCAAAACAGATGCCCGTCTTTATACTGCCACGGTATTCGTATCGTCCCATGAAAAGGTTCAGCAGCGTGGTCTTTCCCTTTCCGTTTCCCCCGATCAGACCAAGCTTCCAGTCTGTATCAATACTGAAAGTCACGTCTTTGAAAACTTCATCCGCGCTTGTGTCATATGAAAATGTCAGGTCAGTCACTTGTATCTGGGACATACACGTTTTAAGACAAGAGTTGAAGAATGCTCTGCGGATTCTGCATCGCCTGTGACAGCATTGCGGAACCTGC
>JAFZQP010000173.1 GCA_017620345.1 Lachnospiraceae bacterium | reverse complement strand
TACTCGGCTGAAAATGCTAAAGTCAATGCAGAGATAACAGGCAGTTTTTCAAGCACAGATGACAGCAAAGAATATACAGTTACACTTACGGCCAATGGTGAAACTGTAGATGAGTATCAGTTCACGGCAGAAACCAATGGCGGAATATATACTATTGAAGGTGAAGATGTTGAATGGTGGGATTCCAAGAACCGATCATTTACCGTTAGCATACCATTGATCACAAAAGAGTCAATATACGAAGCATTGGATGAATTTGGGACAAACAGTCTTACGTTTAAAGTCAGTTGTACTAATGGTGCTGGCAATGGTAGTTGGACTGCAAAGAAATATAAAGTTAGCGTTGAGGCAATATGCAATGGAAGGAAGGTAACAAATCCGGATAAAGTTGAATTTGATCCGAATCCACCTACAGTATTACTTTTAAAAGATGATCAAAGCAGTATTTCAATTGATTACAGTGGGCTTGCAGAGGACGGTTACACTATAATAGATGAAAAAGGTGTAGAGGATATTGCATTTCCAAGTGATACAGAATGTACGGTAACTGTAAGGGCTTCAGGAAAAGATAATCAGGTGGCCCAAGTTATATTTGGCGTAGATGATGACTTTATTGAGATCAACGATCTTTATGATGGTCATAAGATAGGACTGAATTGTTGGTCCAGAGAATTTGAATATGAGTTGTTCGGTTGTACCGAAGATCAAATAAAGAGCGTAAAACTTGGAAACACACCGCTCTATCGGAACAGCGGTTATGTTATGGAAGGTGATGTATTTAGGTTTAAAGCCCCCTCTTCAGTAGGAGCTGGTTCCAAAATTCTTTCAATAATTCGTGAAGGAGGCGCGGAAAAAAAGTACAAGATACAGATTGTAGACCCCAAGAAGATTGTTTTAACAATAGATGATCCGATAACTACATTTGAGGGTTACGACGTGATAGTTACGCCAACGGTAAGTGGTGGAGCAAAATTAGATGGATATGAATTGGATGATGGCGGTAGTGAACACTTTGAAGCATCAGAGAAGACTTCTACAAGTTTCATAGTATCCGGAATCAGTCAAGGAACTGGGAAATTAATCGTAACCCCCCATTTTGACGTTGATATGTATGAAAGTAGTGATAGCGATGAGCCTAAATGGGTTGGAAGTACAGCGAAAGTTACTGTTCAAGTTGTAGAGGCAGAAGATCTTGATATTGATGATGTTTATGTTATAAACGGGATGAAAATAAAACTATCGAAGTTCGTAGACGGATACGACTCCTCTATGAGTTCGCTTCCGGTTACGGTAACACTCGACAGCAAGGCAAAGAATCTGATCAGTGTATCGAGTGGTACGCTCGGAAAAGTAGAGATAACCGGTAAGACCTCGGGAACAAGGGAGGACGGTATCAGTGTATTTTTGAGTACAGCTGATGTAACAGTTTATCCTAAACCGTCTATATCCCTTGACTCAAGCAGCACAAGTTCAAGTTCGAGCTCTTATTCAAATGCATCCTATAAGTTTACTGCTAAAATGCCTGCAGGTGATTATCATGATGACTGGATGGTATCAAGCCTCGGAACAGTTGAGTTTACTGTAATATCGTCTTCGGGAGAGGAAAAATCTCTGAAGAAGACCAGTAGTTACAGCAGTAGCAGTAGCAATGATTCAAAGATAAGATCGTTCACCACAACCATTACCGCAAGAGAGATGGCTGATGCGCTTGGTAAGAGTTCTGATTCTGTTAAGATAAGAGCATATGCATACGATGGTGATAAGAGAGATGACAAGGTCTATGCAGAGTACAGCCTGTCATACAATACCGGAAGTTCTTCGTCAAGTTCCTCCTCAAGCAGCAGCAAATCAGGTGGTGCTGCAGGCGAGGGCGGTTCCGGCAGTGAGTACGATGATGTACCCAAGACCGGTGAGTCCAAGACTGATATATGGGTTCTGTGGACGGTTCTGTTCATCGCGATACTTGGTGCAGGATTCATGATCTACAAGAGATTCGGCCTTGTAAGAGCCATTGCTGAGGCTGATGAAGAGTTTGCGGCAGCTGAACATGAAGAGCGTGTGGAAGCCGCCAGGAAGGAAAAAGAAGATAAGATCAACATGCTCAAAGATCTGAGAAATCTATGATATAGACGGGGACTATGGGGAAAGAAAGTATTGATTCGATAAGGGGTCGAAGACAATTCTTAGAACACTACAGGGTGGAGCTTACGGAGTGGGCTCCACCTGTTTCCGTTGCATTTCTTGTGATGCTCATATTCCTTACGGCAATGCTACAGTACAGGCTCGGATATATGGGAAGCCGCTATACGGCGCAGAAGGAAAACATCACAGAAGCGCTTCAGAACGTCTCTCCTGTCGTTGAAAATGATACCATTGAGGAAGAACCTGAAGAGATCGTTCAGCATGAGCCTGCAAAGATGCTCACGAACATGGAAGAAGTCCATAACCTCAACAAAGACTGCGCAGGTTGGCTCAAGATCGACGGTACCGTCATCGACTATCCCGTCATGCAGACGCCCGAGGATGAGCAGTATTACCTGAATCGTGATTTTGACGGAAAATACAGTGCATACGGCTGTATCATAGCGGATACGGATTCCGAGATAGGAACAGGGACAAAGGCTGCAGAATATCAGGACGGGGTTGCTCCTGCTACCAACATCATCCTTCACGGACATAACATGAAGAACGGAACGATGTTCGGAAGCCTTGATAAATACAGACAGCAGTCGTTTGAGAAGGATCATTCGATCATCAAGTTCTCAAGTCTTTACGAGGAGCGTGAATACGAGATCTGTGCTGTTTTCCTCAGCCAGGTATACAAGAAGTCAGAGACTGATGTTTTCAAGTATTATCAGTTCTTTAATGCGGAAGATGAAGATCAGTTCAATGATTTTTACAGGAATATCAAAGAAAAATCAATGTATGACACCGGGGTGACCGCATCCTTTGGGGATGAGTTCATTACACTGTCTGTATGTGCATATCATGTTGACAACGGAAGACTCGTTGTTGTCGGAAAGCGTATTAAGTAGTACAATTCATATATGGAACATCTGAAACGTATCGCTAAATATTTTTTCAGAGAAGAATTAACTATCAGGCACAAGCTTGTCAATGTCATATTGGGAAGCGCTCTTTTGGTGCAGATCCCCGGCCTTATCGTGACGGCTGCCGTTGGTACGAGTCTGCTTGGATTTACCATTCAGGTAATAATGGCATTGATCATAGGATTTATCCTGTATCTGGTCAATAAATTCCCGGAATCAAAGATCCCGCCTCTGCTGATCACTACCATAGCTAATCTGCTTGTATTCCCGGTGATGTATTTTGCGTGTGGCGGATACAGGACAGGTATGGTCATTTGGATGTTGTTTGGCTCAATATTTACATGGCTTCTTATTGATATGAAATGGGCAATTGTCATATCGATCATCAATTATGTGATGTTTAACGGGTGTCTCCGGATAGAGGAGCATTATCCTCAATACGTCTCTTTTCTTGATACGAGAAATGATGAGATATTGGATATGGGTATGGCATTCATATTCGTGACCGTTATTTTCGGTATGATATTCAAGTTCCAGACATATTCATATGAAAAACAGGCAAAAGAGCTTAGGGAAAGCGACGAGGAACTTCGGAAGCTCAACGAGGATCTTGAAGAGGTAAACATCAGGCTTGCAAGCGCCAGTGAGGCCAAGACGACATTCCTTGCCAACATGTCCCATGAGATCAGGACTCCGATCAATGCCGTTCTCGGCATGGACGAGATGATAATCAGGGAGTGTCAGGACAAGCAGATACTTGAATATGCCAATGATATAGACAGCGCGGGGCATCAGCTTCTGGCACTCGTAAATGACATACTTGATTTTTCCAAGATAGAGTCGGGCAAGATGGAGCTTCATCCGGTCGAATACGAGCTGTTCTCGATGATGAACGACTGCTATAACATGATCTTCATGAGGGCCAAGAGGAAGGAATTGGAATTCATTGTTGAAAATGATCCGGAGATCCCGGCAGTCCTGTATGGTGACGAGGTAAGGATACGGCAGATAATTATGAACCTGCTGACGAACGCCGTTAAATATACGAAGGACGGACAGGTCAAGGTAAGATTCGATCATGAGGTGATAGATGATGAACATATCCGTCTGATCGTATCCGTTAAGGATTCGGGTATCGGTATTTCCGAAGAAAATCAGAAGTATCTGTTTGATTCGTTTAAGAGGATAGATGAGAAGGCTAACAGGAATATCGAGGGAACAGGTCTGGGACTTACTATCACCAAGAAGTTCACCGATATGATGGGAGGGCAGATCAGGGTAGAATCCGTTCTGTATGAAGGATCCACATTTACCGTTGAGATACCGCAGAAGATTGCCCATAAGGGAACGGTCGGTAATTTTGCCGAGAGACTCAATCGCAGGAGTGAAGGAGCGGCAGGTAATGACAAAGCTTCCAAAGAAACTGATAAGAGAGAAAAATTCACTGCTCCGCGCGCGAGGATCCTCGTTGTCGATGATGTTAAGATGAACCTGAACGTGGTAAGGCTGCTCCTTAAGAATACCGAAATGCAGATAGATCTTGCAGCAAGCGGTGAGGAGTGCCTTAAGTATACGCTCATGAAGAGATACGATCTGATACTGATGGATCACATGATGCCTGTCATGGATGGTATAGAGGCGCTTCATAAGATAAGAGAGCAGGCGACCGGACTGAATACTGAAACACCTGTTGTCGCACTTACTGCTAATGCGCTTGTCGGGGCACAGGAGATGTATCTTGAGGAAGGATTTGTGTCGTACCTCAGCAAACCGGTTAAGAGCGGGGATCTTGAAGAATGTATATTGAAACTCCTGCCGGAGGACAAGATCATAAGAGAAAACGGTTGATGACCGTTGTCAATACGGCTGCATTGATCGTTCTTGGAATAGTGATGCAGATAGGCGGCGCTTACCTTGTAAACGCCGCTGTATTGTGTCTGCAGGATACAGGAGCAGGTGTACAGTACAGCGCCTACATGGAAGCAGTCAGATCGTTTGACACCCGGACCATCGTTCAGGCTATAGTTGTGATGCCTCTCATAGAGGAACTTGTCTTCAGGCTGATATTCCTTCGCGCCGGCAAAATGATCGTGCCGTTCTGGGCAGCTAACCTGATCCAGGCGACGCTGTTTGGTATATACCATACCGTAACGATACAGAAGATATACGGTTTTGTACTGGGACTTATGATAGGATGTGTTTTTTATTACTGCCCGATCATTTACCGCGCTAAGGGTGGGTCACAACTTCTTGGCCTTCCAAACAGTCTTCTCGGTTATGGCATGACAGTTATATTGCATATCACGATAAATGCCGCGGGGATATATCTGGCGCCGCTTCTTCCACCGGATCTGCCGGTAACGCTCCAGATCACAATGGGAACAATACTGCTCACTATGGCCGGCGTGGCGTGTTTTGTGCTTTACAGACAGAGCAGCTTCGCTATCCGTGCAGAAGAGTCTTCCTGATATGTTCAAAGATCGCATCGCTCACATCGATGCCGGTTGCCTTCCTGAGCCCCAGAAACTGCGCATTTGAATTGACTTCGCACAGGACAGGCTCATCATCTATTCCAAACAGAAGATCCACCCCTGCAAAATCAAGCCCGAGCTTATGAACACATGAGACGGCAACCTCTGCCTGCTCATCGCTGATATTGTAAGGCAGTGCCCTGCCGCCGCCGGTAATATTTGAGCGAAAATCATCCGGGTTGCTTCTTTCCATCGCGGCAACCACACGGTCGCCTACAACGTATGCCCGAAGATCCCGTCCGCGGCTCGTGGCGATGAATTCCTGAGCAAGGCATTCTTTCCCTTCTATACTCTTTAATATTTCTTTTGCCTTATCACAGTCTGCAGCAAGGTATACCTGTCCGCCGTATGACCCGTAACTTTCCTTGATGATATACGGATAGCCGAGAAGATCACCGAGCCGTTTTTCAAATGACAGATCGGTATATCCTACCGTATCAAAAGTCATCGGGATCTTGTATGTTTTGGGAATACGGCAGGAGCCTTCCAGCATTTCATATGTAAGTGCTTTGTCGTCGCAGTATTCTATTGCACGGGCGGGATTAAAAAGACGATGCCCCATACGCTCGAGGGCACGCCCTAAAAATACATCCTTGTTCCAGAACAGAATAAAACCGGCACCGGCAAGTGCATCTTCTGCCTTCCCGAGTGCCGTAACATGCCCGCTACCCAAATTGACAAAAAAGTCATCATTGGTCATGAGCTTCATATCGATTGATGCCCTCCGGGCACCCTCAAGCAGGGCATCATAAGTATCCCTTACCTGAGGGGAGCCGAGAAAAGCATTTACTATAAGAATTCCGTTAAGTGCCATTTCAGTTTTCCGCTTTGACTTCTTCGAATTCCTTTACTATTTCATCAGACGGAGCCTTGGTGCACAGCGATACGATCACGATGAGGACAAGGCTGATGAAAAATCCCGGAACAAGAGAGTACAGGCCTGTTGCCGAGCCGGGGGTGGATCCGCCGACACAGGGAATGTAATCCCATATGATGACCGTAAGTGCTCCGGAAACGATTCCGGCAAAAGCTCCTGCAAAGTTTGTCCGCTTCCAGAAAAGCGAGCACAGAACAAGGGGTCCGAATGCGGCACCGAATCCTGCCCATGCATCCGATACAAGGCCCATGATGGAACTGTTGGGATTCCATGCGATGAACAGTGCGATAACGGCAACGATTATCGTTACGGTCCTTCCTACGTTGAGGACTTTGCTCTCATCGGCATCTTTTTTGATAAGTCCTTTATACAGATCCTCGGATACTGCAGATGAAGCAACAAGGAGCTGTGAATCGGCCGTTGACATTATGGCTGCGAGAATCGAAGCAATGAACAATCCGGCGAGAACAGCGATATTACTGTCAACTGTAAATACTTTTTTGATCATTTCGATGAAGACTTTTTCGGAATCTTCCATTACTCCGGATGAAGCCAGATAAGCACGTCCGACTACACCGATGATACATGCGAAAGCAAGTCCGAGTACTACCCATATGATAGCGATCGTCTTTGATTTTTTGAGCTCATCCTTATCCTTGATCGCCATGAATCTTACAAGGATATGAGGCATACCGAAATATCCGAGTCCCCATCCGAGTGATGAGATGATGGATACCGCGGAGATCTTCGTGCCGCTCTCCTGCATGGGATCAAGGAATGATGCGGGATCCACTCCGGTAGATGCCAGGTTTGCTGACATGTTACCGGCTCCCATTATCATAAGAGCGATGATAGGAACCGCAAGTACCGCAACGATCATCAGAAGACCCTGTATGAAGTCAGTCGTACATACTGCAAGAAATCCGCCCATGAACGTGTATATGAGTATAACAAGTGCGATAACGATGAGTGCGATATGGTAATCCATACCGAAAACGGAATTAAACAGCTTACCGCCTGAGGCAAACGCCGATGCCGTATACACTACGAAGAAAAGAACTATGACTGCGGAAGAAACTCCGAGCAGCACTTTCTTTTCATCGCGATAGCGGTTGACGAAGAATTCAGGCAGTGTCAGTGAGTTGTTTGCTTTGATAGTGTATTTGCGAAGCGGCCCGGCGATAAAGAGCCAGTTCGCCACAGTACCGAGCATAAGACCGATACCTATCCATACCTGTCCCGTACCGAGAGCATATATGCTTCCGGGCAGTCCCATGAGCATCCATCCGCTCATGTCTGATGCGCCTGCGGACAGAGCCGCAACGAACCCGTTAAGGGATCGGCCGCCGAGGAAATAATCCTCCGAGTTGTTGTTCTTTCTCATGAACATGGCACCGATGAATATCATCAGCAGCAGGTAGGCTGCGATCGATATCATGATCCAGATCATACTTGATGTAGACATATTTTTTCCTCCTCATTAAAAAGTGTATCGCCCGGCGCATCCGCACGGAAGCACCAGTCCGCTGTCGGTGACGGGAAGGCCTACCTCATCGGCCAAAGCCCTGCCGCCGAAGCGACTTACATATACCGTGTTCATCATATATGCGATAACCGCCGGCTGCAACCCTGTTGTGTAGGAATTGACGAGCGCGAACAGCGGTTTTTCCGCCAGGATATCTGCAGTTTTCTCTATAAGTGAAAATACGCAGTCTTCGAGTTTCCAGATCTCGCCCTTTGGTCCGCGTCCGTATGAGGGCGGATCCATTATGATGGCATCATATTTGTTGCCGCGCCGGATCTCACGCTCCACGAATTTGACACAGTCATCAACGAGCCATCTGATCGGGGCATTCTCAAGACCGCTGATGCGGGCATTTTCTTTTGCCCAGCCGACCATACCTTTTGCGGCATCAACGTGAGTGACTTTTGCACCTGCCGCTGCAGCGGATACTGTTGCGCCTCCGGTGTATGCAAACAGGTTAAGTACGTTTATCTGTCTGTCGGGATCTTTTGCAAGTGCTTCCTTTATTATAGAAGAAAACCAGTCCCAGTTTGCCGCCTGCTCGGGGAACAGCCCGGTATGTTTGAAAGCAAACGGCTTAAGACAGAACGTAAGATCTTTATAACTGATCGTCCATTCATTAGGAAGTGATTTAAATTCCCATTGTCCTCCGCCTTTATTGGATCTGTGATAGTATCCGTTCCAGTTGTTCCAGCGGGGATTTTTCCTGGGAGTATCCCAGATAACCTGAGGATCGGGTCTTACAAGATAGTAGTCACCCCATCGCTCCAGCTTACTGCCGTCGCTCGTATCTATCAGTTCATAGTCTTTCCATTCGTTCGCGAGATACATAATATTGACTCCAATATGGAGCGTCGCCCATTTATAAAAACCAATAATACCCAAAACAGATCTGTGCGACCAGTTTTACTATCCACTGTGCAAACATCAGCCCGATGAATACGTAGATGTATTTTACGATGGCCCCGTCGGGTGATTTTCGCACCCCGAATAAAAGATAAAGGGAACATCTGACCATAAATATTATATAAACGACCACGCCGTATATGAGCGGCGGATAGTCGTACAGGCTCTTTAGAATCTCCCCGCGAAGCAGTGCACGCAGCGCACGCGTACCACCGCAGCCCGGACAGCAAAGATGAGTTACCTTATTAAATACACACGGGAATCTGAGTGCCAGTACATTTATTCCTGTTAATAAGTAAAGCAGCACTGCGGCAAAACAAATGCCCAGTGCCACTAAACCTAATTCATACATTAATCTGTCGGAATTACCGAGCCGTCTCTTACAGATTTTCTGTGAACTGTTCAACATACTGCTCTATATCCGATGCATCGGCAGCTGAGAATGCAGCGCCCATGATCACAATGACGAGTCCGAGCAAAACGCCCACAGCGCCGCAGACGATACCTGCGATGGCCATTCCCTTGGCGTCTTCCTGCTTGTTGATGGACAGTATGCCAAGCACTATTGCGGCGATGGATAAAACAAGACCCATCCATCCGGTACAGCAGCACAGCACGGAAAGGATACCGCAAACAAGTGATATGATGGCGAATACTTTGGAGCCGTTATCGGATCCCTCGCTCGAAGAAGTCGTATATCCGCTGTCGGCAGTGTAGTCAGTTCCGGAATAGCTGTCTGTGGCGTCGACGGTTTCTACAGTCTCTATAGTTTCTACATTCTCAACAGTTTCAACTGTATCTGTAGTTTCGAAGCCGTTGTTTTCGAATTCACCCATTAATATTATCCTCCCTGTAAACTTTATCTGGTTAAAGCGTTACTACGCAATCACGATTATAAGTTATAGGCTCACTAAATGCAAGCATAATCACAGGAAAGCGGTTTTTTCTTCCTTATACTATATATGGTAGAGGCTTTGCCGGCACACACCATTGTACTTAAAAAAATACATTCTTTTCCCGTGATTTTCCATAATCTGTAAAAAAAGTTCTTGAAATCACAAAATCGCTGTTGTATACTCGACGTTGCTGTGACATTGATAGCGATGAAGTTTGAGGTTACCTCGCTGTTATACCGGCGGGGATAGTTCGGCGGAGCGAATGTCAAGTTAGAAAACTGGCGACAAGTCACTGTATACTTGTTGACAGGAGGGGCCCACGAAGTGGGAAGAACCTGTCTACACCGCGAGGGTCTATCGCGAAGCGATCCAAATACCCGAGCGTCCTTATTAAAAAGGAAAGAACAAACGTGTGAAAATCCTGATGCAAATTTTTAGGACACACACGGGAGAGTGTACAGTCACCGCTTGTCTCACTTATCTTTACGAAGTGCGAAAAGGAGGCGACTTTTTTTATGGCAACACAGGTAATGAGAATCACATTGAAGGCATATGATCATGTCCTCATTGATGACGCAGCAAAGAAGATCATCGAGACTGTTAAGAAGAACGG
>JAFZQP010000018.1 GCA_017620345.1 Lachnospiraceae bacterium | reverse complement strand
TAAGGACGGAGAAGCTACCGCAAGTGTTGCGGATCAGGATAAGATCAAGGCTCTTTTCCCCAATACATACGGAAAGAATGAGATCACATTCATGAAAGGTCAGAATACATCGGCTGCCAAGAAGCAGGTAGTCGGCGTTATACTTTCGGGCGGACAGGCTCCCGGCGGACATAACGTTATATGCGGTCTTTATGATGCACTCAAGGCTACTGATAAGAGTAACGTTCTGCTCGGCTTCAAGGGCGGCCCTTCCGGACTTATAGATGACGACTTCGTTGAATTCGATGATGAGTTCATCGATGCATACAGGAACACGGGTGGATTTGACATCATCGGATCCGGAAGAACGAAGCTTGAGACTGAGGACCAGTTCAAGATCGTTACCGAAGTTGCAAAGAAGCACGGACTTACAGCCATCGTCATAATCGGCGGTGATGATTCAAATACAAATGCTGCGGTTCTTGCCGAGTACATGGCAGCAAACAACACAGGCGTACAGGTCATCGGATGCCCTAAGACGATCGACGGCGACCTGAAGAATGAGGATATCGAGGCTTCATTCGGTTTTGATACTGCAACAAAGACATATTCCGAACTTATCGGTAATATCGAAAGAGATGCAAATTCAGCCAAGAAGTATTGGCATTTCATCAAGGTTATGGGCAGAAGCGCCAGCCACGTTGCACTTGAGTGTGCGCTTGAGACACAGCCTAACATTTGCCTTATCGGTGAGGAAGTTGCGGCAAAGAAGATGTCACTTTCACAGATCGCTTCGCAGATCGCGGACTCTGTTGAGAAGAGGGGAAATGCAGGAAATAACTTTGGTGTTGCGATCATTCCCGAAGGTATCGTAGAGTTCGTTCCCGAGTTCTCGAAGCTGATCGCAGAGATCAATGAACTTCTTGCAGGTGCCAACACTGAGAAGTTCAATGCGCTTCCCGACTGGGATGCAAAGTATAAGTTCATCGAGGAAGGTCTTACCAAGGAATCCATGTCGGTATTCGCGATCCTTCCGCAGCTCATCCAGCAGCAGCTGTTCCTTGAGCGCGATCCTCACGGAAACGTTCAGGTATCACTCATCGAGTCAGAAAAGCTCCTGTCTGCGCTTGTTAAGGATGAACTCGAAAAGAGAAAGAAAGCCGGCACATATAAGGGTAAATTCGGCGCTCTCCATCACTTCTTCGGATATGAAGGAAGATGTGCATTCCCTTCAAACTTTGATGCCGACTACTGTTACTCACTCGGATATAATGCATTCATGCTCATCCAGTACGGATATACCGGATACCTTTCAAAGGTTTCAAATCTTTCCAAGCCGGCTGAAGACTGGGTTGCAGGCGGAATGCCCATAACGAAGATGATGAACATCGAGAGAAGAAACGGTGAGGATAAGCCCGTTATCAGAAAAGCACTCGTTGAGCTCGACGGCGCGCCGTTCAAGTACTTCGCTGCAAACCGTGATAAGTGGGCTGTTGAGACAGCATTCACGTATCCCGGTGCGATCCAGTATTACGGACCTTCAGAGGTATGTGATCTGACAACGAGGACACTTGCTCTTGAACACTCGTAATTACCCATATGTTTTCATATTGAACATAATCCTCCGGGGAGAAAGCATTCTCTTCGGGGGATTCTTTTTGTATCCGCAGGAAGCTTTTGCGCCCGTACCTATCCCTAGATTCAACTATTTCGTAGCCTAAAGCGTGGGTGTCTGCAGGGATGCCACAAAGCGAGTCCCGCAGGCGTGAGGACGTTTCCGAAACGCCGAGGACTGTCTGAGCGACTGGCGCCCTGCCAGACAGGACCCGCGCTGAATCTTTTATAATAACCTTATGAGTTTCAAGCAAGCGCTCCCACATGATTTTTGCAATATACTCTTCCGGCGCCGGAAACGTGAGTGCCTCTTTGATCTGCGACAAAGTATATCCCCTGTCGGTCAGATGTTTTATCGCATCTCCGGCAGCGGCATTCATCGTAAAATCATGAAGCGCTTTGGCAAAAAATTCGTTCTGCTGGCTCATATTTTCGGCAAATGACACAAATCGTAAAATGGGTATTGCACAAACTGTTTTCGGAAACTATTATATGTAGCAAAGTAAAATTGTCAATCATTCGGAGGACGTTATGGGAATTGAAAGAATAAGGGAAGAAGTATTCTGTAATGAGGTAGAGACCAGACTCTCGGAGGTAGCGTCAAGGCTGTACCAAAGAGATCTCGGGGAACTTACGGATGCACAGATATATAACTGCGTGCTGCAGATGACGAAGGATTTTACGCAGGCGTCCAAGCACATACAAGGCGATAAGAAGGTCTACTATATCTCGGCTGAATTTCTTATTGGTAAGCTCCTGTCCAACAATCTTATCAATCTCGGAATATATGATAAGGTGAAGGAAGTGCTGAAAAAATACGGCAGGGATATAGCTGCCATAGAGGAAGTAGAGAATGAGCCGTCGCTCGGAAATGGCGGACTTGGAAGACTTGCTGCATGTTTCCTTGACTCTATCGCAACTCTCGGTCTGTGCGGTGACGGTATCGGACTTAACTATCATTTCGGTCTGTTCAAGCAGATCTTTGACGACAGGCTTCAGACCGCGGTTCCGGATAAATGGATAACTGATCGTTCGTGGCTTCACAAGACCGACATCGGGTTTGACGTCCGCTTCAAGGGCATGAAGGTAAGATCTGTGCTCTATGATATTGATGTGATCGGATACGAGAACGGAGTGAACAAGCTTCATCTGTTTGACATAGATACGGTCGATGAGTCGATCGTAAAGAAAGGCATTTCCTTCGATAAGGAGGACATAGAAAAGAACCTGACATTGTTCCTGTATCCCGACGATTCGGACGAAGCCGGAAATCTGCTCCGTATCTATCAGCAGTATTTCATGGTATCAAACGGTGCACAGCTTATATTAAAAGAGCTTCACGATCAACAGATAGATCTTCACGAGATGTACAAGCATGCCGTGATACAGATAAACGATACACACCCGACGATGGTCATCCCGGAGCTTATCAGGATCCTTACCGAAGAAAAAGCGATGTCCATGGATGAGGCAGTAGATGTCGTATCAAAGACATGCGCATATACGAACCATACGATACTTGCGGAAGCGCTTGAGAAGTGGCCTCTTGAATATCTTGAGAAGGTCGTGCCTCAGCTTGTTCCCATCATTAAAGAGCTTGATAAGAGGATACGCGCCAAGTATAAGGATGAGAAGGTTCAGATAATAGATAAGGACAAGCGTGTACATATGGCGCATATCGACATACACTACGGCTTCTCGGTAAACGGTGTCGCTGCGCTTCATACCGAGATCCTCAAAGAGACTGAACTGAATCATTTTTACAAGATCTATCCCGAGAAGTTCAACAACAAAACAAACGGCATCACCTTCAGAAGATGGCTGATGTCATGCAATCCCGAGCTTACGGAAGTTATAACCGAACTTATCGGGGATTCGTGGAAGAAGGATGCATCAAAGCTTACACAGCTGATGGATCATATTGATGACAGTGATGCCGTAGAGAATATCATGGCGGTCAAGAATACGAAAAAGAAGCAGCTGTGTGAATATATTAAAAATCATGAAGGTGTTGAGCTTGATCCTGATTCCGTCTTCGATATCCAGATCAAGAGGATGCATGAATATAAGCGCCAGCAGATGAACGCGCTCTATATAATCCATAAATATCTCGAGATCAAGGCGGGTAAGAAGCCGGTGCGTCCCATGACTTTCGTGTTCGGAGCAAAGGCTGCGCCTGCATATGTGATCGCACAGGATGTCATTCATCTGCTGCTGTGCCTTATGGAGATCGTAAACAACGATCCGGATGTATCGAAGTATATGAAAGTCATCATGGTCGAGAACTACAATGTTACCTATGCTGAAAAGCTCATCCCCGCCTGCGATATATCAGAGCAGATATCACTTGCCTCAAAGGAGGCATCGGGTACGGGCAACATGAAGTTCATGTTAAACGGAGCTGTAACGCTCGGTACGATGGACGGCGCAAACGTTGAGATATGCGATCTTGTCGGTAAGGACAACATATACGTGTTCGGTAAGGATTCGGATACCGTTATCGACCTGTATGCAAAGAGTGCATATGTTTCGAAGGATTACTACAAGAAGAGTAAAGTCATAAAGGAAGCGGTTGATTTTATCACCGATAAGAAGGTTCTGGCAGTAGGACATAAGGAGAATCTTGAAAGGCTTCAGAAGGAACTTCTGAACAAAGACTGGTTCATGACACTTCTGGATCTTGAGGAATACATTGCCGTTAAGGATAAGGCGTTTGACGATTATGAAGCAAGGGGCGCATGGGGCAGGAAGATGCTTACCAACATCGCGCAGGCAGGATTTTTCTCATCAGACAGGACCATAGCCGAATACAACAGGGATATATGGAAGCTGTAGTAAGGTCGATCCAAATGGGCGAGCGTCCTTAAGTAAAATTTTATATTGTAAGATTTGTAACATAGTGGTATAATTGTTACACCAATTGAGGAATGATTGTTGGAAAGGATGATGATCATGCAGGTTGGAGCAATAAGCGCGGCAATGCCTATGCCGTACGTTTACAACACGAATACCATTAACAGAGCTTCCATGAACAAGATAAGTCCCATAGAGGATGATCTGCTCGAAGCAAAGACAGACTTTAGCGGTCTTACCAAAGAAGAGAATATCAATCCTCTTGCACCGGGTGAGACGAAGAATTTTGCGGATGTCTTGGATATGCAGTTCCAAATGGGCGCACAGAATGCTGCGAGGCTCGGATTACAATAGGTATGAAAAAGGGCGGTATGACCGCCCTTTTTTATTGCCTGAACAGGAGTGAGAATTGGTCGACGTATTATCGGTAGACAATATGAGAAAAAGCGATGCGCATACTATCGTGTCCGGCACACCGGGGCGTGAGCTTATGATGCGCGCAGCGAAGGGCGTGTTTGAAAATGCAGAGTGGAAGCCGCCGGTCGGAATAGTATGCGGGAGCGGCAACAATGCCGGAGACGGGTATGCCCTTGCACTGTGCCTTACAGAAGCCGGGATTGACTGCGATGTCATATGCGTATATGACAGGTATTCGGAAGACGGAAGGTACTACTACGATAAATGCTTGGATGCCGGAATCAGAATACTCATGTGGCCGGATGCTGACGGCAATGACACAGAAGAAGATCGTGTCAGGAATCCGCTGGAGACTTACAACACCATTGTTGACTGTCTGCTCGGAACGGGCTTTTCCGGGGCAGTAAGAGATGATCTTGCCGGGGTTATAAGGACGATCAATGAAACCGCCAAATATACGATAAGCGTTGATATAAACAGCGGACTTAACGGGGATACCGGAATGGCCGATCTGTGCGTTGTATCGGATCTGACCGTATCGGTCGGCGGATTCAAGCCCGGCCATTTCCTTAACATGGCCAAGGATGTCATGAAGTCAAAGGTCAATTGTGATATAGGGATCGAACCGGTAGAGGAGCCATATCATCTTGTTGAAGCATCCGATGTAGCATCTGTTCTCGGTAAGCGCCTTAACTTTTCCAACAAGGGAACATACGGGTATGTGGCACTTATTGGAGGAAGCCTTAAGTACAGCGGTGCGATAAGGCTTGCATATCTTGCAAATGCAGCAATGAGGAGCGGTGCGGGTGTTGTAAAAGTGGCGATCCCGTCATCCATCTCACACGATGTGATACCGCATATACTTGAGAGTACGATCTTCCCGCTTTCCGATGCAGACGGGGAGGTCAGGTATATACAGTCTGAGATCGACGAACTTACAAAAAATGTCAGGACTGTAGCGTTCGGCATGGGTATCGGTACGGGCGACGGCGCACGGGATATACTTCAGCATCTGCTTAAAACCTATACGGGTACGCTCATTGTGGACGCGGACGGTCTTACCCTGTTATCAAGAATGGAAAGAGAACAGATAAGGGACAGGAACTGCGGCCTTGTTCTGACACCGCATATCAAAGAGTTCTCACGATTGACCGGACTGGACATTTCAATCATACAGGAGGATCCGATAGGACATGCACGTTCATACGCCGGGGAGATCGGAGCGGTCGTTCTGCTAAAGGGCCCGTCTACGATAGTTACTGACGGAGAAAAAGTGTACATAACGGACAGGGGTTGTCCGGGAATGGCAACCGCCGGAAGCGGGGATGTGCTGTCGGGGATTATAGCTTCTTTATTCAGTATTACCGAAGAAGCCCCAACATCGACTTCGTCGGTGTCGCCTTGTCATGATCGCTGCACGATCACGACATATGCAGCATACATCAACGGTGCAGCGGGCGAACTTGCGTCCGAAGAGTACGGTGACATCAGCATGATCGCAAGCGATACGGTCGCCGCCATCCCCAAAGTATTCAAAGAATTGTATACGTGACAAAAACCACAACATATGGTATAATCATTATCCGATAGACGCCATATCTGATATATACTGTAGTTGGGAAGTGTTTTTGTTTTGAAAGATGAAGAACAAAAGGGTGCAGGTCTGATAGATAAGGTCTGTGCTTTTATAGTAGATAAGAGAAATCTGTTCTTTCTGATCTTTGTGTTACTGGCAGTATTTTCAGCATTTTCACGCAACTGGGTACGCGTGGAGAATTCGCTGTCATACTATCTTGCCGATTCCACCGAGACTAAAAAAGGCATAGATCTGATGGCGGAGGAGTTCACCACGTACGGCTCCTGCACGTTTATGGTCGCAAATGTTTCATATGAACAGGGAGAACGTCTTGCCAGGTCAATAGAAGACATGGAGGGCGTATTTTCCGTTGATTTCAAGGATACGAGCGAGTACTACAACAACGGCTCCGCAAGATTTGTCGTGACATTTGAGTATCCCGAGGATGACGAGCGGTGTATCGATGTACAGGATAAGATCAGCAATTACCTTTCTGCCAACGATCATTACCTGGATACGAGCCTGGGCGATGTGTCCGCGCAGCTTATCAAGAACGAGATGGGTACCATTTCGATCATAGTTGTGATTATCGTCCTGGGAGTTCTTCTGATCACGACTGAGGCGTATGCAGAGATCCCGGTACTGCTGATCACATTCGGTGGAGCGGCGGTACTGCAGATGGGGACCAACTTCGTGTTCGGGACGATCAGTTACGTATCCGATTCCGTGACGATAGTGCTCCAGCTGGCTCTTTCGATCGATTATGCGATCATTTACCTTAACAGATACAAGGAAGAACATCAGAACCTGCCTCATCGAGAAGCTGCCATACAGGCACTGACCAAGGCTATCCCCGAGATCTCGGGAAGTTCCCTTACGACCATCGGCGGTCTTATCGCCATGACTTTCATGCAATTCAAGATGGGTCCTGATATGGGTATCGTACTGATCAAGGCGATACTTTTAAGTCTTGTCGCTGTATTCCTGCTGATGCCCGGCGTGATAATGCTCTTTGCCGGCCCGATGGAAAAGACCAAACATAAGAACTTCATTCCCAAGATATCAGGTATCGCAAAATTTGATTACAGGACAAGGTTTATAGTAGCGCCTGTATTTCTGGCAGTCATAATCGGGGCTTTCTTCATTTCAAACAAATGTCATTACGCATACGGATACAGTAGTATCACGCCGCCGATCAAGAACGAAACCCAGATCGCGAAGGAAATGATCAAAGACAACTTTGATACGAAGAACCTTGTTGCCGTTATCGTTCCTTCCGGTGATTACGATAAGGAAAGATCTCTTATCGGTGATCTTGAGGCAAGAGAAGAGGTCGATCATGTACAGGGACTTTCAAGCATAGAAGCGCTCGACGGATATACGCTGACCGACAGACTGACCCCCAGACAGTTCTCCGAACTTCTCAATCTCGATTACGAGGTCGCAGAACTTGTATATGCGGCATATGCGATAAATGACGAGGATTACGGCAAGGCCGTCAACGGTCTCGGACAGTACGGCGTTCCGCTTATCGACATGTTCATGTTCGTGCATCAGGAAGTCGAGGACGGATATGTGACGCTTGATGATGAGACTCAGAGGACATTGGATGATGCATATAAGATGATGAACTACGCGAAGAATTCGCTCCAGGGAGAGAATTATTCACGTATGCTCGTATATCTCGACATGCCTGAGGATGAACAGGATAAGATATATGATTTTATCGACGAGATGCATACTATGGCGTATCAGTACTATGATGAGTGCCTTGTGTGCGGTGAGAGCGTCAGCGAATACGATCTGAAAAAATCATTCGCGAGGGATAACATGGTCGTAAACATCGTGTCAATACTCGCAGTCCTGGTGGTCCTTCTGTTTACGTTCAAGTCGGCCGGCATGCCGGTCCTTCTGATCGCGGTCATCCAGGGAAGTATCTGGATCAACTTTTCGATACCGACCCTCATGCACAGCGATATCTTTTTCATGAGTTATCTGATAGTTTCATCCATTCAGATGGGTGCGAACATAGACTATGCGATCGTTATTGCAAGCCGGTATACCGAGCTTCGTGAGACGATGGGAAGAAGAGAAGCGATAATCGATACGATGAACTTATCGTTCCCGACTATCGTTACATCCGGCCCTATGCTGGCGCTTGCCGGGATAACGATAGGCCGTCTTACATCCGATGCCGCGATCTACAACATCGGACAGTGTCTCGGTGTCGGAACCATCAT
>JAFZQP010000172.1 GCA_017620345.1 Lachnospiraceae bacterium | reverse complement strand
CTGTATGTTGGCGACATTCTATGGGAGTCTTTGGGCGATTTCACTGCTTTGCACCATAAACTATGTCATTATATGGCATAAACATTTCAATATAAATCTGACACTGATCTTTGCTTTCATACCTTTGTCATGTATGGGATATCTTATGTTCGGGCTTTCCCAAGACGCAGCGACCGGATTGACCGCAATGAAGATCATTTATCTCGGCGGATGTTTTCTTCCTTTTTTTATCCTGTATTGCATCTTTGATCATTGTATGATAGAGGTAAACCGCTCGGTGACACTTGTTCTGTTCCTGCTCTGTCTCATCAATTACTTGAGCATTATCACTACCGAGCGTTTCGGTCTGTTTTACAAAAGTGTTTCTCTCGAAGTCGAATCCGGTTATCCGGTGCTTCACAAAATATACGGCCCCATGCATACCGTTTTTTACGCTGTCACGATCCTGTTCATAGCGCTAGGACTGACAGCCATAATATATTCCTGGGTACGTAAGAAACAGGTTCCGAGAACGATAGTTGCCTTACTGACGATACCTTATTTATCCTGTGTTGTAACCTATTTTATGAACAAGGTCTTGAAATTCCCGGTGGATGTCCTGCCGGTCGGATACGTTCTGGCTCAGATCGTATACATAATCATTGCGCGCCGCGCTCTTTTATATGACGTGGCTGAAACGGTGGTCGACTCAATGATACATGAGGAATCCATCGGGTTCATCTCGTTTGATTTTAAATACCGATATCTTGGCAGTAACAGCGTCGCAAGGAAACTGATCCCTTCTCTGGAAGATCTTGCGGTGGATGAAGAATTCGGACGTAACACATCCGAAAAAACGATCATCGGATATCTTGAAATATTCAGGAACGACCCTTTCGATAACACGTTCGTCTACACCGTAAACAATACGGAAGATGACGATAAGGCGAACTGCAGATTCTTTGACGCGACGATAAACTACCTTTATAACAACCGGCGCACATGCGGTTATATAATCACCTTCAAAGACGCCACCGAAAGCAGAAAATACTTAAATCTCCTTGATACGTATAACGAGGAGTTGCAGGCAGAGGTTAAAGAAAAAACAGATCACATAGTTGAGATGCATGATAACCTGATCATGAGTCTGGCGGTGATGGTTGAAAGCAGGGACAATTCAACCGGCGGACATATCAAACGGACCAGTGAAGGTGTCAGGATCCTTGTCGATGAGATCAAAAAAGAGGGGGCAATACCGCTGTCGGATGAATTCTGCACCAACATGATAAAAGCGGCACCCATGCACGATCTGGGGAAGATCGCTGTGGATGACGCAATACTTCGAAAACCCGGAAGATTCACGGAAGAAGAATACGAAGTTATGAAGAAACACTCCACGGAAGGTGCACGAGTCATTCACGAGATCCTTCTCAACACCGACAATGAACCGTTTAAACTGATAGCGGAAAATGTGGCTCACTTCCATCACGAACGTTGGGACGGATCCGGATATCCCGAGAAAAAAAAGGGAGAAGAAATACCTCTTGAAGCACGCATCATGGCGATAGCCGACGTTTACGATGCCCTGGTCAGCAAGAGAGTATATAAAGAAGCGTTCGATTTTGCCAAAGCGGACAGAATAATTATCGAAGGAATGGGCACCCAGTTCGATCCCGGTCTTAAGAGCGCCTATGAAAACGCAAGACCAAGGCTCGAAGAATATTACGGTAAAAACAAAGACTAGAGTTCAACGCCCCTGTCGATCAGTTGTATCATTATCTTTGCAAAACCGGGATCAAACTGTGTCCCGGTTCCTTTTACAAATTCCTCCCTGACATCCTGCTGCGACATTGCCTTGCGATAACTTCTGTCTGAAGTCATGGCATCATATGCATCAGCCACTGCAATGATCCTTGCGATCTCAGGAATGTCAGTTCCCTTTCTTCCTTCCGGATAACCCTTTCCGTCATATCGTTCATGATGGTATCTGGCTCCCAAGCTCAGCCATGGGTATTGGCTGATTTTGGAAAGAATATCACCGCCTAAGACAGGATGCTCTTTTATATGCGCGAATTCCTCGTCTGTCAATCTGCCTTCCTTGGTAAGTATCTCTCTTGGAACCCCTATCATGCCGACATCATGCAGCAGTGCAGCATAATATACCTGTTCACACTTGTTTTTGTTTTTTCCAATCTCTTCTGCGATCTTCTTTGAATACTCCGCAACACGATACGAGTGTCTGTCTCTGCATCTGTCCTTTTCATAGATAGCCCGGATCATAGCATCGGCAAGTTGTTCAATCGATGTACCCTGTTGAATCCTTCTTTGTTCCGATTCATTGTATTCATCGGCTTTCCTTGCATAAATAAAGTACTGATAGCCTGCCAGGATAAGAGCCAACAGAAACAACGCGGAAATTGCCACGATCCATTTCAGGAAAGTCTGATTATAGTCTTTAACTCCGAGCATGGAAAGGTCCACGCCAACATATGCAGCACACTTCCCCGCTGAATCAAAGATCGGTTCATATTTGGTAAGCAGCCATCCATATGCGCCTTTACTCTCTATAATATCGATCTGTCCGCCTTCAAGCAGTGTCGGAAGAACATCATAAAAACTTTCTTCAAATTCAACTATCTCCCCGATACCCTCTGTTGATACCTCAGGGATCTCATCATACTGATCAAGGTCATCGGCGTTGGTTTCAAGGTCAAATACAACATGACATCCGTCCGGTCTTATCTGATACACATACAGGTATTGAACATAAGGAGTATTGTTACAGATGCTCTGAAGCATATTCGCAGTTTCAATGTATGAATCATCGGCGCCGTTTTCAAGCCAGTGATCTATTTTGTCGGCATCTATATGTTCCGAGGCAAGTTTTGCGGCTTTATTCAGTATTTCCTGCCTGTATTCCCTGGTGGAGCGATTGAATAACACGGAACTTACAAATATGCTCGCAGAAAAAGCAGCAATAAGAAGAAACACCATCATGATCGTCATTCCGAGATGACGGCTTTTATATTCCTTATCATCTTTAGGGCTATTGACATTAATCATCAAATATCCTCCACGTATACAAAAAGCAGGGTACGGGAATCGAACCCGCCTCCTCGGCTTGGGAAGCCGATGTACTACCGATGTACTAACCCTGCGTGACATATGATATTGTAACACCCGCCGGTGTTTATTACAAGCGCCGGCGGACCGCCTCATATCCTACTTTTCCGATCTCCACCTGCGTATCTCATCAAGACGCTTTTTTATCGCTGCTTCATCTCCCATATCACCCGGATCATAATATCTCCTGTCAACAAGCGCATCAGGCAGGCACTGCATCTTAGTGATCTTCTCCTCGGTATCATGAGCATATATGTAGCCCTTGCCGTAGCCGGCCTCTTTCATGAGCCTTGTCGGAGCATTACGTATATGGAGCGGTACAGGCTCTGCCGGAGAGTTTTCTATATCCTGTGCGACATCAATACAGGCGCGTTCGAGTGCATTTGACTTGGGTGCCATTGACAGGTATACCGCAGCATGAGCCAGATGAACATTGCACTCGGGAAGTCCCAGAAAATGACACGCCTGATACGCATTGACTGCGACAGTAAGAGCGTTGGAATCTGCAAGACCTACGTCTTCGCTTGCGAACCTTACCATACGTCTTGCTATGTAAAGAGGATCCTCTCCGCCGTCTATCATCCTGTACATCCAGTAGACAGCCGCATCGGGATCGGAATTGCGCATTGATTTGTGAAGAGCCGATATCAGATTATAATGCTCTTCGCCGTTCTTGTCATACAGAAGCGATCTTCGATCCATGCACTGCGCGACAGCCTCGGTGTGGATCTCAATGACCCCGTCAGCATTAAGCGGTGCATTATTTACGACCATCTCAAGCGTATTGAGTGCCGTTCTTGCATCTCCGTTTGAAAAGGTCGCTATGGAACGAAGGTCTTCGTCCGATATGTCTATCCTGAGGTTTCCGAATCCCTTTTCAGATGTAAGCGCATGCTTTAGCAGCGTGTACAGATCGTCTTCTGTCAGCGCCTTTAAGATGAACACCTTGCATCGGGACAAAAGAGCCGAGTTGATCTCAAACGACGGGTTCTCCGTCGTGGCTCCGACGAGCACGATGCTACCCTTCTCAACATAGGGAAGGAACGCATCCTGCTGGGCCTTGTTGAAACGGTGTATCTCGTCCGTAAAAAGCAGTGTACGGATGCCGAGCCTTCTGTTATCCTCGGCCTCCTTCATGACCTCTTTTACTTCCTTGATCCCGCTCGTAACAGCCGAAAACTCGACAAAATGAGCCTTTGCACTGTTCGCGATGATCCTTGCCAGAGTGGTCTTTCCCACTCCCGGCGGACCCCAGAAGATCATTGAGGATATCTGGTCTTTTTCTATCAACTGACGCAGCAGCATTCCCGGTCCAACGAGATGCTGCTGCCCAACATATTCATCCAACGTCTCCGGGCGAAGCCTTGACGCAAGCGGCGCCTTGGTAAACTGAGCCGGAGAATCCGTAAATAAATTCATCTGTTCCATAGAAAACAATATATCACAAAAATCTTATTTGTTCGACTCTTTGATAAAGTTCTCCATTGCTTCGTAAGCCTTGCCACTATCGATCAGCTCTGCCGACATCTTTATGCCCTCTTCAAGCGAAGAAGCTTTGCCTGCGATATAAAGTGCTGCACCGGCATTCATCAGAACAGTGTTCCTCTTCGGTCCCTTGTCAGTTCCGTTCAGGATGTTTCTTGTTATCTGTGCATTTTCCTCGGGAGTTCCGCCGACAAGATCTTCCTTGTTACATCTTTCAAGTCCGAACTCTTCGGGCGTGATCTCATAAGTCGTATACCTTCCGTTTCCGAATTCGCATACAGCGGTCTCGCCTGCTGCGGATATCTCATCAAGCTTTTCTCTGCCGTATACGACCATTCCCTTTTTGACGCCGAGTCCGTACAGAACTCTTGCAAGAGGCTCGATAAGGTACTCATCATATACGCCGAGAAGCTGCATCTTCGGACAGCACGGGTTGGTAAGCGGTCCGAGTATGTTAAAGACTGTCCTGAATCCGAGCTCACGTCTTATCGCACCGACATACTTCATTGATGTATGATATTTCTGAGCGAAGAAAAAGCAGAATCCTGTCTTATCAAGAAGGTCAACGCACTTCTCGGGTTCAAGATCTATTTTTGCTCCAAGGGCTTCGAGGCAGTCCGCTGTTCCCGATTTGGAAGAAGCCGCCCTGTTTCCGTGCTTTGCTACCTTTATTCCGGCCGCTGCGGCAACAAAAGCCGTTGTCGTCGAGATATTGAAGCTTCCCGCACGGTCTCCGCCTGTTCCTACGATCTCAAGCGTATCCATATCCTTCGTATCGCACTTTACCGCATGCTCTCTCATCGCGGCAGCGCATCCTCTTATCTCATCGATGGTCTCCGCCTTTGCGCTCTTGGTCGACAGTGCCGCAAGAAACGCTGCATTCTGTGTGGGAGTGGACTTCCCGTCCATTATCTCATTCATGACTTCATATGCTTCGTCATATGTAAGATCCTCTCGCAGTACAATTTTCTCGATCGCTTCCTTGATCATTTTTTCTCCTCCTTTTAAAGCGTCAGTCTGTTTGGATCAAAGTTCATTCAGTTTCTCTTTAAACTCAGATGTATATTCAGCCGCACACTGCGGATCAAATCCCGACTCCTTCAAAAGCGTTATAAAATGCGATCCGACGATGGCGCCGTCTATGATATCCTTCATCGGCTTCACATCTTCTGCGCTTCTTATTCCAAAGCCCATCATGACCGGGATCTTTGATTCCCGTTTCACATATGACAGATAACTAATGACCTCCTTGTGAAAATCAGCCGCCTGCCCTGTCACTCCCATCGAAGAAACGCAGTATACAAATCCTCTTGCATCCTTTAATATCTTCGGGATCCTGTCGGCCGAAACAGGTGATACAAGCTGTATAAGTATCGTCGTATCGTCACCCTCTAGAGCTTTTTTGATCGTCTCCTGCTCCTCATACGGAAGGTCCGGGATTATCAGGCCATCGACCTGCGCCTTGCGGCATTTTTTCACAAAACCATTTATTCCCGTGCCGACTACAGTGTTGTAATAGAGCATGAACACTATCGGCTTTTCGATTCCTTCCGCACGGATCTTTTCCATCAGTTCAAAGGCTTTTTGCAGCGTAGCCCCGTTTTGTATGGCTTCGTAGGACGCCTGTTGTATGACGGGCCCGTCGGCTGTCGGATCCGAAAACGGAATTCCGAGCTCGATGATGTCCGTCTTCTCCTGTGCCTTTATGATCCCGGCTGTTGTATCCATATCCGGAAGGCCGGCCGTGATATATGTTATGAATGCCTTTTCGCCCTTTTGTTTAAGATTGTTTAAATGTGTTTCGATTCTGTTGCTCATGATCTTCTCCCGTTTAATGTCCGTCGTTTATCAGTTCAGATAGCCTTTTCCTGCAAGGTAGTCGGATATCGTGTTCACGTCCTTGTCACCTCTTCCGGAGAGGCATATTATCATGGACTGATCCGGTGTCATCTCTTTTGCTTTCTTAAATGCGTATGCGACAGCGTGTGCGCTTTCTATCGCCGGGATTATCCCTTCGGTCTGCGTCAGCTCCATGAGCGCATCCATCGCTTCCTTATCCGTTATCGGAACGTACTTTGCCCTTCCGGTATCATGAAGGTATGCGTGCTCGGGACCTACTCCGGGATAATCAAGTCCGGCAGAGATCGAGTGGGCCAGTTTGATATTCCCGTTCTCATCCTGAAGCAGATATGAACGCGTTCCGTGAAGCACACCGGGTCTTCCTTTTGACATCGATGCAGCATGTTCATCGGTATCGATCCCCTTGCCCGCTGCCTCTACTCCTATGAGTTCAACGCCCGGCTCGTCGATGAAATCGGCAAACATCCCGATCGAGTTTGAACCGCCGCCGACACATGCCATGACAACATCCGGAAGCCTTCCCTCGGCCTCCATATGCTGGCGCTTGGCTTCGCGGCTTATCACGGCCTGAAACTCCTTGACCATCTTGGGATACGGGTATGGTCCTATCGCGGAACCTATGATGTAGAATGTATCCTCAGCCGTCTTGGCCCACGTCCTGATCGCTTCGTTTGTCGCATCCTTGAGCGTATTGCTTCCGGATTCGACCGACACGACTTTGGCACCGAGCATCTCCATCCTCATAACATTCAGTGCCTGTCTCTTTACATCCTCTTTGCCCATGAACACTGTGCATTCCATATCAAACAGTGCGCATCCCGTTGCGGTCGCCACGCCGTGCTGTCCCGCACCCGTCTCAGCGATTATCTTTTTCTTGCCCATGCGTTTTGCAAGAAGGATCTGTCCGATAACATTGTTGATCTTGTGTGCTCCGGTATGGTTAAGATCCTCTCTCTTAAGATAGATCTTCGTTCCGTATTTTTCGGAAAGCCGCCTTGCATAATACAGCGGCGTTTCCCTTCCCACATATTGCTTAAGATAGTATTCGTATTCCCTGATGAACTCCGGATCTTTTATCGCGTCCTCAAATGCTTCATCAATTTCACCAAGAACATTCATCAGACTTTCCGATACGAACTGTCCTCCGTACTCCCCGTAATATGCTTTCTTATTCATTGTCTGCCGCCTTTCTGACACTGTTTATGAACTCTTTTATCTTTGCCTCATCCTTGCCGGAATTTCCTTCTACTGACGAGCTTACATCCACTACATCGGGCGAAAACAATCTGATCGCTTCGCCTGCATTTTCTGCATCCAGTCCTCCTGCTAAAATGAACAGTCCGTGCATCTCCGGGATATTTCCCGCATGCCAGTCAAATGTCCTGCCACTTCCGAAGTTCTCCGCATCGACCACAAATCCTTCCGGCTCTTTTCCTGACAGTTCTGCCATCTGTTCGATCTGTCTTAGCTTATCGTTTGCCGCCGCGGCATCTGATACGTTTATCGCCATCCACACCGGCTTCGTTGCCGCCCGCAGAGCTTCTTCATCTATATCTTTGTGTATCTGTATGATGTCAAAATCATTTGCGCAGATCGTTCTTACAAGTTCCGCATCCGGACTTACGGTAACAGCTACGCTCTTTATCCGGCTGTCCAGCTGCTTCTTTAACCGCTCGGCTCCTTCCATGCTGATGTACCGTTTGCTCTTTTCGTAAAACACGAACCCGGCATAATCGACTCCGGCGTCATTCAGCATACGGATCTCTTCTTCTCTTGTGATGCCGCAGATCTTGATCTTTGGTCTCAACTCATTCGCTCCTTTTGTAAAGACTTCCACCGAAGCGCCAGCTGCCTTGGGTTCGGAGATTCCATGAACGCGCGTCCGATCAGGAATCCGTCTACCCCAACTTCATTAAGATATGCCACGTCTCTGTCATTCATTATCCCGCTCTCGGCAACGAACACCTTGTCTTCCGGGATGTATTTTGCCAGCTTTCCGGTATTTTTAATATCTATCGAAAAATCATTCAGATTACGGTTATTTACCCCTATGATCCTCGGATCTATAGCAAGTGCACGCTCGATCTCATATTCGTCATGCGTCTCAACAAGAACTCCCATCTTAAGCTGCCTTGCAAGATCATAAAATGCCTTCATCTGCGCATCATCAAGTATCGCCGTGATGAGCAGCACTGCATCCGCCCCAATAGCCTTTGCTTCATAGAACTGATACTCATCGATCATAAAATCCTTGCGCAGTATCGGAAGTGAGGAAATTGACCTGACAGTGCGCAAATACTCGATATTTCCGTTGAAATGATCCTCTTCCGTAAGAACGGAAATCGCATCAACGGATTCATTGTATTCGTCTATCCTCTCTGTCAGGTCAATAGAAGAATCTATCTTGCCAAGACTCGGAGATGCTTTCTTAAACTCTCCGATTATCGATATCCCGGGCTTACTGAGGTTATTGTAAAACAGGTCGTTGTTTCTTTCGGGATCCTTTAGCATTGCTTCGACATCTCTTACAGCTTCGCTCATCGGATACGCAGCCTTATGCTCGCGAAGTCTTATTTTCTTGTCTTTTACTATCTCATCAAGTATCATGTCCTGCTCCCGTTTTATTTCATTATACGGTCCATTTTTTATATGGACATTTACCGGTCTTTGCCGCTGCGCGAAGTTCCACATAACAGCCACATGCGCCGCACGTACCATCATTCAGATAATCGCATGATCTGCATATATCAAGTCTTTTCGCGTAAGTTTCATCGGACACCTTAAGATCGGCGCCCAGCCTGTCTATCGCCTGCCTTACCTCGGCAAGGAGTTTTTCATTGTCAAGCTCCGCCAGAAGGCATTTTCTGCAGATCCTCTTATCAGCCATTTACTTGATACGCAGCAGCACTACGCTGTTTTTCGGAAGCGTGAATGACAGCTTTCTTCCGTCGGTCTTATATCCCGAAAAATCTTTTTCCGCAACCTTGTCGGGCTCGTCAAACGTATTGTGATCCGTCATCCCGCCGGTAACGACTGATGCCTCGACTGATTTTATCTCCTTCTGTGCAAATACGAGTTCTACAGGTGCGTCATCGGATACAGACAGGTTTCCGATCGTAACGTTTATCGTCCCGTCGGCGCTTTGTGATACCGACTCCGACAGCTGCATGACTTTGCTGTCTTCTTCTCCGATCTCGCGGTCTCCGTCTATATAACTTGCGAGAAGATCGGCATCCTGATGATACTTGTACATATGGAAGATATGGTACGTCGGTGTCTTTACCATCTTCTCGCCTTCCGTCAGGATGACTGACTGAAGGACATTTACCATCTGGGCAAGACATGCGAGTTTGACCCTGTCGCAGTTCTTGTTGAAGATGTTAAGAGATATGCACGCTACGAGCGCATCCCTTACGGAGTTCTGCTGATACAAGAATCCCGGATTGGTACCCGGCTCAACATCAAGCCAGCAGCCCCATTCATCGACCGACATTCCTATCTTCTTCTCCGGATCGTATTCATCCATGACCGTTGCATGCTTCCTGATAAGCGACTCCATGCGAAGTGCCTTCTTCATGGTCGTATACCACTCAGCCTGCGTAAAATCAGTCGCGCTTCCCTTGTGCTCCCACACCCCGGGAACCGTATAGTAATGAAGGCTCAGTTCGTCCATATAGCCGTGGAACTCAGGCTTGTGAGGGCTTGCAAAACACGTCTCAAGAACCTTCTTCGTCCAGTTAAGATCCTCCGTATCGGCGCCTCCGCATATCTTTTTGATCGGCGCGCTTGCCTCATAGTGTCTTACATATGTCTGATACCTTCTGTAAAGATTGGCATAGTATTCAGGAGTCATGTTGCCGCCGCATCCCCAGTTCTCGTTTCCGATGCCGAAATAATCGATCTTCCAGGGTTTTTCGCGGCCGTTCTTCTTACGCAGATCAGCCATCGGAGAGACTCCGTCGAAAGTCATATATTCGACCCATTCGCTCATCTCCTGAACCGTTCCCGAACCGACGTTACCGTTGACATACGTCTTGCATCCGAGCTGCTCACACAGTTCAAAATACTCATGGGTTCCGAAACTGTTATCCTCAACAACTCCGCCCCAGTGGGTATTGATCATTTTCTTACGGTTTTCCTTCGGACCGATGCCGTCCTTCCAGTGATATTCATCCGCAAAGCATCCGCCGGGCCAGCGAAGGAGCGGGATCTGAAGCTCTTTTAATGCTTCAACGACATCCTTTCTCATGCCGTTAACATTCGGGATATCCGAATCCTCACCGACATACAGTCCTTCATATATACATCTTCCGAGATGCTCCGAAAAATGTCCGTAGATCTCGGGATTGATATGACCTTTTTTCTCTTTTTCATTTACATACAATACTGCCATGATCTGCCTTCCCTCCTGTTGAACATAGGTCCGTTTGGTACAACATGTTTATTGTAAATGCCACAATTTCAATAATCAAGGTTTTTGCACAGAAAAAAAGCCGGCGGGAATCCCACCGGCTTTTGTTATATCATATGATATTTATTATTTGTTTGAGCTGTTTGCTTTGTTTGCTGCAACGTTCTTTTTGTGCTTCTCGTATGTTGCGATCGTAATGATCACTGCAGCTGCAACGAGGAGGAGCCATAACCAGTTCATGTTGATGCCATCTTCCATATTAGGCATTGCTGCAAGAGGAACCTCGTTGTTCGCAAGCTTAACAAGCTTCTGGCCGTTGTTTGCAACAGTCTTGTTGCCAAGATCGATCTCTTTGATCGCATTTGCAGGCTTCTTATCTACATCAGATACTACGTTATCTGCTGATGCTTCTACTCTTACTCCAAGTACTCCTGATCTCGGGATCGATGTGATGACCGTAGGAAGCACACTCGGGATCGTAGGAATGATGTCACTGATATCGGTAACTGTAGGGATCGTAGGAAGCGGATATACAGGAACTACCGGATCCGTACCGTCTGTATAATCATCAGCGCTTTCGTCATCGTTTGTATTGAATCTTGAAAGGTCAATTGCATCAACGATCTTTCTTGCTTCTTCAACCTTTACTTCAAGCTCTTCCTTCTTCTCTTCAGCCTCTTTAAGATCCTCAACTGCATCTGCAAGCTTCTCTTTAAGCTCTGCTATCTTGGAATCATCGATCTTGATGTTATTAAGCTCTCTTAACTCCTGGCTGTACTGTGATACTCTTGCTGCTGCTGCATTTTTTGCTGCGGTTGCATCGTCTATTTCTTTTTTAGCATCATCGATCGCTTGCTGTAATGAATCAACTTTCGACTTAAGGCTGCCATAGTTATCAATATTTTCTTTGGTAGTTGCATGATCTATTTTATCCCAAGTAACCCATCCATTTTTGGGGTTCGTACTATAATCGAGAAGTGCAAGATAAATAGGTCCGTTCTCTATGTCTACCTTCCCATCTTTACCAATAAATTCCTTATCTTTCTCTGATTGCTTAAACACATAGTTGAAATATAAATACTGATCTTCTCCGTTGCTATCCTTATATGTTACTGTAATATGATTGAATCTTCCGTCTACGTTTCCATGATTCTTAGCAACACTATCCCATTTCTGATAATGTGTTTCTTCCGAGCCTGAAGAAACATCCTTGGCAAGTTTATAAGTACCATCAATCTTACTATCGGCCGTGGTGATCGTATAATCCGTAATTTTGTCTTCTTTGAGCTTATATCTGATCAAATCTTCCATAAGAGCTCTTCCACGTTCCCAGATAGGTGTTTTATCTGTCTCAGTCTTCGCAACTGAATCTATATAACTGTTATCTGTTTGTTTATCTTTTGCATCTTTCAAACAACCGCTTACATCAAGTACTCCATTTTTGGTATTATTTTTAGTTATTGTCTCATCTTCGAAATATGTTTTGTAATAGTAGTCCATCACTGCATAATACTGAGCTTCTATAGGCTTAAGTTCTGCCAGTTTAGCTTCAGCATTTGCTTTCTGTTCCTCAGCTATTCTTATTCTGCTGCATGCATCATTGTACTGTGCCTGAGCAGCTGTCAGATTCTGCTGCGTTGTCTTCTTAAGCTCGTTGAGCTGTTCAACTGCCTTTGCATGAGCTTCTTCAGCAGCCTTAACATCTGCTTCAGCCTGCTCTTTTGCAACAACTGCTTCTTCATATGCAACCTTTACATTCTCAAGATCATCTTCAGCACTTGTGATATCGTTTATTGCATCAGCCTTTGCCTGATATGCTTCCTTCTTTGACTTTGAAGTATTTGCGATCTCTGCGTTTGCGATCGCCGAATCAGCTTCGCCGTCTGTCTTGCTTTCTCCCTCGTTAACGGATCCTGTCTTCTCGTTCAGGTTATCGATGCTCTTGTCTGCTTTCTCGATCTTCTCTTCAGCATCAGCCTTAAGTGAAAGTACATCCTCTTTTGTTGCTTCATCAACAGCGGGTGTCTCTTCTTCAACAACAGGGGTTGTTACGTTGTTGTCTATGATAAGAACTTCAGCTACGATCTCACCTTCTGCTACAGGCGCTTCAACCGGCTCAACTGCAGGTACTTCTGCTGCAGGCGCTTCAACCGGCTCAACCGCAGGTGCTTCTGCTGCAGGTGCTTCCGCTGCAGGTGCTTCGGATTCGCTTGATCCGCAATCCGATGAGCTGTCTGAAGAACTCTCCGATGACTCTGATGAGCTGTCTGATGATGACTCTTCAGTCGTTGTCTCTTCATCAGCGAATACAACACTGGGAACAGACGTTGCAAGCACTACTGTTGCAAGTCCGATCGCCATCATTCTTGTTATCACGTTGTTTTTGATGTTCTTTTTCATTTTTTTGCCTCCGTATTTCCCCTGATACTTTACAAATTAAAAGAGCCTGACCTTGTTCTCTCCCTTCCGGGAGTTTATGGTCTAGGCTCGATGTAGCGGGCATTCCTATACCTGAATATTGTTTAATTACTTACAAACAATATATCGGTCACATTCGAAAAAACTTTAGTTCTATTAATATGTAATTTTACTTTTTCTTTGTATCACATTGTAACAAAATGAGCGATCTCTGTCAAGCGTCCTTTTTATACCGATCAAATATCCGATACATTTCATCCTGTATGCTGTCGTTAAAATACGCACGTCGGTTGTATGCGGCCATGATCTTCGCAAGAGCATTTTTATCACCGTCACTTTCGCATGCTAACGTGATAAAAAGGAGAAGCACCATGTTTGTATGTATGATACCGAGAGCCACCTGTCTGCGAAAACTGTACGTCTCATATGTCCTTAAGAAGTTCTGGTGCAGATAATATGCTGCATATGATGCCAAAACCTTCTGCAGTTCCGGATGCGATCCCAAATATCCGCCGGCATCTGCCGCCCATGATTTTTCATCTTTGTATTTCCGAAGATGCATCTTTGCGGCTGTCAGCATACCGTATATCACGGGATCCTTGAACTTAAGCCTCGGATGACACAGCGACGAATCAAGAAATCTTCGAAGCATCCCTGCCGGAAGCGGAAACACTGTAGCGGTTTTCTCCGGATCTTCGCGGGATTCCAAATACTTCCTAAACGATAGATCGTAGCCGTATGTTTCGTCTTTTCCGATCTTATCCTGCAGATCAGCTGCAAACTCATACATTGCTGTCATAACAGTGCCGGGATCCTTCGTAAAGACGGCTTCCGTCATCTCCTGCCTGATCATCATCAGGTGTTCGAGGAATCTCTGATCATCGTTCGTCGTGCACAGCTGCGTATATGGCTCGTGATCGGTCTCGACCGTGCTCATATCCCCGAGATGATCAAGCATCATGCGGGCGGCTGCTATACACGACAGATCCAGGCTGCACTCTTCAAACTCGCCGTAGTTGCGGAAGAACCTCGGGTAGCTCTGACACGCCCAGGGAATGGTCTCGTGACCTTTCTCCTTCTGTATCCTGCAAAGGCCCTGCTTATCATGAAACGGACACGTTGTCGAATCCGGATTGAACTTGGCCCTTGTCCAGCCGCCTGTTGCAAAAAACAGCCGGATCCCCAGTCTGCCACTGATCTTTTTAAGACGTATACAGTCTTCTTTTTCAAGCGGGATGACCCATCCCTTGCAGCATGTCTGCGGACAACTTCCTCCGAGACACTTAAATTCGTCAAACCATGATATCCTGTACTGCTTCATAACATCAGATCGTCAATATTTCCCATGCTGTTTGACTCATCTATTAAATAAGACCGTGCAAAAACATCTTTTGGCTCAAGATTGTTTAACATTTTTCTGATTGTGTCTTTATCAGGCTTTATTACATCAAGATATATACGAAGAAATGCCAGATCGCTGCCACATTCTTCGAATATCGAGTAAAAACTTCCTTCGCTTCCTGCCCCCAGGCGGTTATCAAATAAATATTGTTTTATTATATTTTCGGTGTTTTCAGAAAGATATCTGTCATTTGACAGACGAAGATAGCATAGCGCACACCGGTTGTACTCCTCTTTTTGTACGAAATCTCCGGTCTCACCGGACATCTCGCCATCAACCGAGCCTATGCCGTCATAAGAAATGTCTTCTTCGCCGCAAAGTGCCGCACTCATCTTCGCTTCGGCATCATCGCTCTTAAGTCTTGTCGCAAGGCATATGTCCCACTTCTCATACCAGCTCTTTTTCCCGACATCATCACTTCTTATGAGCTGATCGAACGACAGCCTGTTTGCACAAAGCGCCAGGAGCCTTGATGCAGACTCATCCATATCGGCAAATTCTATCGATGATAGCCGTCCACACCCGCCGAACACATCCCTGCCGAATAATCCGGGCCTGTGCCCACAAGGGAAAATGACCTTCTCAAGATTGGGGCATTTTGCAAACGCCCAGTCCCCGATATATTCGATCTCCCCGGGCAGGGTGACTACGCGAAGCTGTCTTGCGTTGAAAAAAGCCTTGCTGTCGATCTGCGTAAGACCTGATCCCGACAGATCAAGTACCCCGTCTTCTACCTTATATCCGTTCATGTCCATTACAATCCTTCGAGGGCAATGATCTCTTTCCTGAGGTTCTCAGCCCTGTCCCCCACTTTCAGAACAGAATTGTATCTCTCATATGATCCCGACGGAAAATCAGACAGGAACTCACTTGTATCGGGATCGAGTGTCAGCTCAGTTACAAGAACGAGCATCTCATTTCCCTCGGCACCGAACATCCTGTCAACTCCGGCAAACAGATTATCGATGCGCATCAGCACATTCCCGGAATCTGCTTTAAGATCCTTAACCTTACTATTATATATATCCTTTATGCTTTCGCCTGCATCGACCCTCTTCTTCGCATCCGTGTAGAATCGACCAATCTTTTTATGATATGTCTTTTCCGCATTGGATAATGAGCCTGCTCTTGTCTTCTGCTTTATGATACTGTCGTTCGCATCGATCAGCGAGGCAAGCCGCTTTGATGCCTCAGCGCTTTCTGCATCGGCAACGGATGATATTCCCTGCCTGATCTGCCGGAGCATCCGGTGATCGGAAAGGACGCGTTTCATCTCAGTTTTTATCGTATCAACAAGAAGTCCTGTCAGTGCCAGGCGCTCATCCACGGGCGCAGAAGCCGCCGCATCGGCTGTCTTCTCGTTAAGTTCTCCGGAAAATACAGACTCAACATCGTACTGCTTCCTGTATTTATTATACAGATCATAATAAGCTGAAAAGTCTTTTGCGGTCTTCTCATCTGTGATGTATTGACCGATCAGGTTATCGCCTACCGTCTTATTGTCTTCCTCATAAAGCCTGATCATTTCAGACAGGTCTTCCCATCCTCTGGCAGTCACATATTTTTTTCCGTATACGGTAGTTTCTACCTTGTAAAAGCTGTCTTTGTTACTCTCAAGGAATCCCATTATCGCCCCATGCACGCCTATCGATGAGGCATAGCTCTTCCATGCCGGATAGTCTGCCTCCACGGATATGACCTTCAGCCTGTCAAGAGTCACGACATCAAACTCCCTGACCGCCCTGTTGTATTCGGGAGGATTCCCGGCCGTTACGATCACCCATCCGTCCGGTACCGTATGCTTTCCGAACACTTTATACTGAAGGAACTGGAGCATCGACGGATAAAGCGTCTCCGACACACAGTTTATCTCATCAAGGAACAATATGCCTTCCCTGACACCGGATTCTTCCATCGTGTCGTAAATGCTGGCGATTATCTCGCTCATCGTATATTCGGAAACGCTGACAGTCCTGTCACCGTACGTCTTTTCCTTAATAAACGGGAGGCCCAGCGCCGACTGTCTCGTATGATGAGTCATAGAATAGCTCACAAGTGCAATTTCGAGTTCGCTTGCGATCTGGCTCATTATCGCGGTCTTTCCGATACCGGGCGCTCCGATCAGGAATATCGGGCGCTGCTTGTATGCAGGTATCCTGTAGTCACCGAACTCATCCTTCTTAAGATAAGCAGTTATCGTATCCTTGATGTAATTCTTGGCTTCTTTGATATTCATATTATTTTTCCTCAAAGATCGAGACAAGTGCCCATGCCGGTACGGGTGGTCTCATATCATCGTGGTGGTCAAACACAAACATACAGTCATATGGCGGCGGGGATTCCGGGTAGATCCCGTATCCGTCCGTAAAATAGATAAGACCTTTAAGTTTCGTAAACTCTCTTTTGTCCGTAAGGTCCCCGACATATTCAAATACAGGGCGGAAATCTGTAGCTCCGAATCCCCTGACCTTCAGACTTCCCGCGATCTCTTTTAACATCTTTCGGTCGGTTATCTTTGTATCATCCGTCACAGCACTGTCGCACTGTATTATATGAACGTTCATCGTCTCTGAAAACGACAGGGAGCCCGCAAGAAGATCATAGGTTCTTTCCAGAAATCCTTCAACAGTCTTGCCTCTTACCGATGCCGAAGTATCGACTGCGATAACGAATTCCTTTATCTTCTTCTCATCCGTGTATTCAAGAGGCTCTATGAGCGGCATATTTCCGTATTTTGAAAGGCCGTATGTATAATAGATATAGTCGAATTCGTCGGGATTGACTTTTATCTCCTCCGACATAACGGCAAAACGTTTGATTATCTCATCATAATCGTAAGTCCTGCGTACACCCTCATTAAGGTTGAGCAGTATCGTATCGCCGCCTTTTATGTCTTTGGAAAACGACTTGAGCTCCGCGGCGACACGTCGTGCTATCGCTTCCCAGTCCTTTTCCGAGATCGTGATCTCATCTTTTTTACCGACCGGTTCATCCCTGTGATGGATATCCATCCTAAACAGTCTTGAGTATTCCTCAGCAGAATCCGAAGATATCCCGCCTACCATGAATTCCCTGTACAGCGATCCGGCCGTAAGAGCCGGTACCCATTTATTCAGCCTGGCCAGTACTGTCTGCACGTGTGTGTCGGTCAGTCTTGAGTAACCGCTTTCCATTGCAAGTATCGTATTCTCAACGGCTATATCACAGGCTATGTCCCAATATTCGCTGTTTGCGATATCCTTACGGCCGTAGTGCATGAATATGTTGTGAAATATAACATGAAGGAGTAGCCTTACCGCAAAGTTCACATCTTTTTTATAATCGTCAAGAAGTCTTACCGGATCATACTCCAGTATCCCCGGACCTCCGGTATACACTCCGGTAGCTTCTTTTTCCACGATATCTATCGCTGTAAGGGTTCTGTCGAAGAAGCGGTACCTGACCACTATGCTGTCCCTTGCAAGCGATAGCACTTTCTTTGCCAGTTCGGATATGCGGTTATCCGTTGTTTTTTCACTCATACTCTGATCCGGGATCTTTCGGAAACCTGTCAGCACCGAAGAAATCATATCCCATCAGGGTCAGTCCCTTTGCCGGCGCAGTGTTTCCGGCCCGCGAGCGGTCCTTTGAGTCTATTATCTCCGGTATATCGGTCGACTTGATCTTACCCGTTCCTACATCGATGAGCGTTCCCGCGATTATCCTGACCATGTTATACAGGAACCCGTCTCCGGTCACGAATATATCGATCCTGCCGTAGTATAATCTTCCACCCTCTCGTAAAACAGGCTTTCTGTGTTCACGCACTACTTCTATGTCATATATCTTCCTCACGGTTGACTCTGCGTCCGTTGCCGCACTGCAGAATCCCGCAAAATCGTATTTTCCCCTGAAGAACAGCGCAGCTTCCTCCATTGCATATGCGTCCAGAGGATAATGCACCCAATGGGTGTATCTGCTGTTAGTCGGCATTGGGAAGTTGTCATGCCAGATACTGTACCTGTATGTCTTAACACAGGCCGTCTTCCTCGGATGAAAATCAGGCGGTACTTCTCTCGACTGCCTGACCACGATATCATCGGGCAGGCTCTGATTGAGCGCATAGGAGAACTTCTCCCCGGGAATGCGTGAGTCCGTATCAAACACGGCTACAGCCCCTTCAGCATGCACTCCTGCGTCGGTCCTTGATGCCCCGATGACCCTTATGTCTTCTCCGAGTATCCTCGACAGTTCCCTGTCAAGAACGCCTTCTATCGTCTCAGCGTCCGGCTGTATCTGCCATCCGCTGTAATTCGTGCCGTCATATGCGACTGTAAGCATTATACGTCTGTTCATGTAATATACCCGGCAAATTGCTTATTCTAAAAGACTATTCCCACAGTTACGATCGCTCCCAGATACACGAGCAGGACAGCGTATGCAACAAAATCCCGCATCTGATACTTCAGGGGATGCAGCTTCGTCCGTCCTTCTCCCCCGCGATAGCACCTGGATTCCATCGCCGTGGCAAGATCGTTCGCACGGCGGAACGCTGATACAAACAGCGGTACAAGTATCGGTACGAGCGCCTTTGCCCTGCGGACGATATTCCCGCTGTCAAAATCCGCGCCCCTTGCCTGCTGTGCCTTGATTATCTTATCGGTTTCTTCCATAAGTACAGGTATGAACGTAAGCGCGATCGACATCATCATCGCGATCTCGTGTACAGGGATCTTCAGTATCTTCAGCCATCCGAGCCCCTTCTCCAGACCGTCCGTCAGGTTGGATGGCGTTGTAGTCAGAGTCATTACCGATGACCCGATTATCAGATATACGAGCCTCAGTATCATAAATGCCGCCAGTCTCAGGCCTTCTATCGTTATCTTAAACTTCCAGAAAGAGACAAGTTCCCTTCCGGGAGTCAGAAACATATTGAGCGTAGCCGTAAATATGAGGAGTATGAGTACCGCTTTCAGCCCGCGGATCATAAATGAAAAAGGCACTCTCGATAATATGATCACCGACGCAAGAAATACGGTAGCTACTATATACCCGGTAAAACTCTGGAACAGAAACAGTGAAATGACATAGATGAGCGTACCGGTCAACTTGACCCTCGGATCAAGCCTGTGAAGCACCGACTGTGCAGGATAATATTGTCCAAGTGTTATATCTCTTATCATCTTCCGAACACTCTCAATATCTCATTCTTGGCTTCTTTAACGGTTATCAGATCTTCACGTACGGGAAGGCCCATCTTTTTCAGATCCGACAGTACTGCCGTAGGCTGCGGCACGGCAAGGCCGATAGACTCAAGCTCCGTCCTGTGTGAAAATACTTCTCTTGTGGACCCGTCCATTACGATCATACCGTCATGCATAACGATAAGCCTTTGTACATGATCTGCAAGATCGTCCATGGAATGCGATACTATCATTATCGTGATACCGAGCGAATCATGAAGGTTATCCGCAATGGCGAGTATATCATCCCTGCCTTTCGGATCGAGCCCGGCACACGGTTCATCAAGTATCAGAACATGCGGTTTCATCGCGAGCACTCCGGCTATGGCCACACGCCTTTTTTCTCCTCCCGAAAGATCAAAAGGAGATACATAAAATCTGTCATCACTTATACCGACTGCCTTGAGTGCTTCATATGCACGAAGCTCTACTTCAGAACGTTGCAGCCCGAGATTTTTCGGTCCAAAACACACGTCCGTGAAGACATCTTCTTCGAACAGCTGATGTTCCGGATACTGAAAGACAAGGCCTACGTTTCCGCGCAGTCCTTTAAGGTCATACCCATCCGATGCTATATCAACTCCGTTATAGTATACAGCACCCGCTGTAGGCTTCATCAGCCCGTTAAGATGAGTAACAAGTGTCGACTTTCCCGAACCTGTATGGCCTGCAAGCCCTACATACTCACCGTCTTCTATCTTAAACGAAACATCATTTAAAGCCTTCTTCTCGAAAGCCGTACCGGGACTGTATACATGATCGAGATGATTGACTATGATCGACATAAAGCTTCACAAAGCTCCTTTCTCGTAAGTATCCCTTCCGGTATATCAAGTCCGGCCCTGCGCAGTTCGTATGCAAGTTTCGTAACAACCGGGATCGTCAGTCTGTTTTCCTCAAGTTCCTCTACTCTTGAGAAGATCTCCCTGGGGGTGCCGTCCATTACTATATGTCCGTTGTTCATGACATATATCTTATCCGCATACACAGCCTCTTCCATGTTATGGGTGATAAGGATCATCGTGATATTCTCAACATCATTAAGAGCCCTGATCGCTCTTATCACCTCAGCCCTTCCTATCGGATCGAGCATTGCTGTAGGCTCATCAAGAACTATGCATTTGGGGTGCATCGCCAGTACGCCTGCTATGGCCACGCGCTGTTTCTGCCCTCCGGAAAGCTTTGACGGTGATGATTTTCTGTGATCATACATCTCCACGGTCTGAAGGCTTTCCTTAACGCGTTCTCTTATCTCGCGCGGAGCAATACCGAGATTTTCCGGTGCGAAAGCAACGTCCTCTTCGACTATAGTGCCTATCATCTGATTTTCGGGATTCTGGAACACCATACCAACGGTCTTTCTGATATCCCAGATCTTCTCTTCGTCCTTGGTATCGTTTCCGTCTACAAATACAGTCCCCTCCGTAGGATGCAGAAGACTGTTCAGATGCTTGGCAAGCGTTGATTTTCCCGAACCGTTGGCTCCGAGGATGGCAATAAAATCTCCCTGATGGATATCAAGATCAACATCATCGATAGCCTTCAGAAAACCGTCAACCTCACCGTTCTTGTCTCGGCGAACATATTCAAATACAAGGTTTTTAGCACTTATAAGATCCATGTCATTTAGCAAAAAAGGGAGCCGCAACAAGCGACTCCCCATAGATTCACAAGTCCACCGAACTTATACAAGCTCGATAACAACTTCCATCGCAGCATCACCCTTACGGGGACCAACCTTGATTATCCTTGTGTAACCGCCGTTGCGGCTTGCATACTTGGGTGCAATATCATCAAAGAGCATTGCAACAAGGTCAACCTTCTTGGTGTTGCGCTTTTTTCCTGCAGCTGCATCGGGTACTTCAACAACAGGATAAAGAACCTTGAGCATCTGTCTTCTTGCGTGAAGTCTTGTTGCGGAATCCTTCTTGACCGTCTTCTTGACTGTCTCGAACTGTGTTACCTTCTTACCGTCAACAACTTCCTTAACACGCTTGCCGTCCTTGTCCTTTAAAGGGATCTTGGCATCAACTTCAACTGTCTCATAGTTGTCACGCTCTTTAACAGCGAGAGCGATAAGGTGTTCAGCCTCCTTGCGGATTTCCTTGGCTCTTGCTTCCGTTGTTGTTATCTTTCCATGATAGATCAGCTGTGTTACCTGATTTCTAATTAATGCTTTTCTCTGGCTGGATGTCTTTCCCAGCTTTCTGTATTTTGCCATCTTAATCCTCTCCTTCGTTCAGCTGAAGACCTAATTCCTTCAGTTTTGCCAATACTTCTTCGAGAGACTTACGTCCCAGATTACGTACCTTCATCATCTCATCCGGTGTCTTGTTGATCAGTTCAGCCACCGTGTTGATGCCTGCACGCTTCAAGCAGTTGTAGGAACGAACAGATAACTCGAGCTCATCGATGTTCATATCAAGAGGCTTACCCTTACCTTCAGGTTCCTTATCGATCATAACGGACACTTCACGTGCGCTTTCGGAAAGGTTAATGAACTGTGCAAGATGCTCAGACAGAACCTTTGCCGCAAGGCTGACCGCCTCATCGGGGCCGAGTGTACCGTTCGTGTACACATCAAGTGTAAGCTTGTCAAAGTCGGTAACCTGACCTACACGGGTATTCTGGACCGACATGTTGACACGCTCAATAGGTGTGTAGATACTGTCTACTGCAATGACACCTATCGGAAGTTCGTCGTTCTTATTCTTGTCAGCGCCCACATAACCGCGACCTTTTGTGATCGTCAGTTCCATGTAGAGCTTGCTGTTTGCACCACCGTTAAGTGTTGCGATCTTGATCTCGGGATTAAGGATCTCGATATCCTGATCGACCTGAATATCAGCCGCCGTTGCAACTCCCTCTCCCTCAAACTCGAGGATCGCCGTCTTGGGCTCATTTGTCGAGGAATTATTGCGTATTGCAAGGCTCTTGATGTTCATTATGATCTCGGTCACATCTTCCTTTACGCCCGGGATCGATGAAAACTCATGTAATACTCCGTCAATCTTAATCTGGGATACAGCCGCACCCGGGAGGGATGAAAGCATGATCCTGCGAAGAGAATTGCCAAGTGTTGTACCGTATCCTCTCTCAAGCGGTTCAACAACAAATCTGCCGTATCTCTTATCTTCAGATATTTCTGCAATTTCAATTCTCGGCTTTTCAAAATCGAACATAAAGCATCTCCTCTCTTGATACGAATTACTTTGAATACAACTCGACTATAAGCATCTCGTCAACGGGAACATCAATCTCTTCCCTGGTGGGGAGTGCTTTTACGGTTCCTTTCAAATTCTCCTGGTCGACATCAAGCCATGCGGGCACGATCCTTGCACCTGCCGTCTCAATGATCTCCTTGTATCTTACGGAGTCTTTCTTGCTCTCTCTGATCTCTATAACATCGCCTGCTTTAACAAGATATGAAGGGATGTTCACAAGCTTACCGTTAACGGTAACCTGTTTGTGATCAACGATCTGACGTGCTTCTCTTCTTGTTCTTGCGAATGCAAGTCTGAAGATGACATTGTCAAGTCTTCTCTCGAGCATGATCATAAGGTTTTCACCGGTCATACCCTTCATTCTGTCTGCCTTCTCGTAGTAGTTACGGAAGGGCTTCTCCAATACACCGTAGATGAACTTAGCTTTCTGCTTCTCGCGGAGCTGAAGAGCATACTCGCTCATCTTTCTGCCTGATCTCGTAAGGGATCTTCTTGACTTTTTATCATAGCCTAAAACCATCGGCTCAAGACCGAGGGATCTGCATCTTTTCAATACAGGAACTCTGTTGACTGCCATTTATCTTTCCTCCTAAATAATTAGACTCTTCTGCGTTTCGGCGGGCGGCATCCGTTATGAGGTACCGGAGTTACATCCTTGATCGATACTACTTCAAGACCACCTGCCTGAAGAGCTCTGATCGCAGCCTCACGTCCCGAACCGGGACCCTTTACGAAAACATCAACATACTTAAGGCCATGTACAAGAGCTGCCTTTGTTGCTGTCTCCGCTGCTACCTGTGCTGCGTAAGGAGTAGATTTCCTTGAACCTCTGAAACCAAGGCCACCGGCACTTGCCCAACTGAGT
>JAFZQP010000171.1 GCA_017620345.1 Lachnospiraceae bacterium | reverse complement strand
CGTCTATGATCTTCATGGTCTTGACCACGAATACATTGCCGTCGTCCGCTTTCTTCATCCTGACCTTGGCCTTGACATAACCGTGTCTCTTGCAGATCCCGACATAATAATAGTGCCTCCCGTTGACCGAAAACCATTTGACGAGCTTCTTGGTCTGTCTGCCGCATACACAGCATTTTGTGGAAGATACCATCTTGTCTTCCATAGCTTCGGTCTTGTCCGCAAATTCTCTTGAAATATATTTGGAATATGTCTTGAACTTAACCTTTATCTCATCACGCTGATCCCTGGGAAGCATGAACAGATCATATGACAGGTAGCTTTCCACCTCCGAATGATCCTTGTGTATCCTCTCGAGGACCTTGGCTGTATAATAGGCGTCATTGTTCGCCCTATGGAACGGTCTGTCCTTCTCTATCTTCAGCTCGTCGATCGCGTACTCAAGAGACCGCCTTGCTTTTCCGTCCTCATATGCCAGACTGTAGAGCTTCTGTACGTCGAGGAACGGGAGCGGCTTGTCGGTCAGCTCATCCATCCCGTAGTAGCACATATTACGCTGCAGCTCGGTGATATCAAGCGTTCCCCATATGCAGAATCTGTATTTTCCACCGCACCACTCCAAAAAGTGCTCCATGACCTCGGGGAATTCCTTGCCGTTCTCAAGATCCTCCTTGTCAAGCTGTATGATCTTGGTCGTCATGAAATGCATGTGAGGGTAGATCTTAGGTCTTATTATCTCTTCAAATTCATCTATCATCCGCATCCTGCGGTTAAGCTTAACGGCGCCGATCTCCACTATCTCAAACGGAAGTCCTCCGTCGTGTCCGATCCTGCCTTCAGCCTGATTCCACTCAAGATCAAAAACAATGTATCGCATCTGCTGTCTCCATACTACACAATCCATTTGATTATACTACAATGGCAGCACTTTTTCCATTCATAAAAAAACGGCAAAACCCGCTTGGAGTTTCGCCGTTTTGTATGTATAGGGAGGATGTGAAGCTGTTCTTTCGGGTCAGCCCTTTACCGCACCGTCTATCATTCCCTTCATGATCTGCTTCTGAGCGAACAGGAACAGGATGACTATGGGTATGATGGCAAGAAGAGCTGCCGCAAGTATCAGATTCCACTGTTTTACGTATGATCCTACGAATGCCTGTACTGCGACCGGAAGAGTCTTAACTTTTCCGTTCTGTCCGAGCATCATCGAAGGAAGAAGGTAATCGTTCCAGATCCACATTCCGTTAAGTATCGTAACCGTTGTGATAACGGGCTTTAACAGCGGGAATATGATCAGGAAGAAAATCTGTTCCGGTGAGCATCCGTCGATAGCTGCAGCTTCTTCGAGCGCTACCGGGATACCCTTTATAAATCCGTTAAGTATGAACACCGTCATTGCTCCGCCGAATCCGAGGTATGCAAATATGATACCCGGTACCGACTGCAGCATCGATATTCCGATGAACTTGCCCACATCACGGAACGTCGATATGAGCGGAAGCATTACTACCTGGAAAGGTATTATCATCGATGCTATGAACGTAAAGTAAATGACTGTTGACCACTTCCTGCGGTTATTCCTGCATATTACCCATGCTGCCATGGATCCGAACAATGCAAGGAACGCAAGTGACAGGATCGTGATGATCACCGAATACCTAAACGCATCCCAGAACAGGAAGTGAGTATTGTTTATTACGTCCGTTAAGTTTGATATAAGCTGTTTAAAGCCTACTCCCGAAAGAGATATGGGACTTGCCGTGATCTTCTCCGTCGGCTTGCATGAATTGATCACAACAAGGAAGAACGGGAACAGTACATACAATGCGATCAGTATTGCGACCACCATTCTGGCGATCACGGATGATTTTTTCTCCTGAATGCCCATTACAGTTCCACCTCCTTCTTGTTGGATATACGAACCTGGATGATCGAAACAACAGCCAGTATGATGAAGAACAGTACAGCCTTGGCCTCACCGAATGCGTATTCATTGTTGATGACCGCCGTGCTGTAAATGTTCAGTGCCAGCATTTCGGTTCCGTTTGTAAGGTAACTTCCCATAAAATCAGCTACGGATCCGGTACCGTTTGTCAGTGCCAGGTTCACATCAAACATCTTGAATGCCGATGTAAGGGTAAGGAATGTACATATCGTGATCGTAGGTGCGATCATCGGGATCTTGATCTCAAACAGTGTCTGCACACTGTTGGCGCCGTCTATCGATGAAGCCTCGAGCACATCGTCCGGGATCGTCGTAAGACCCGTGATATAGATCAGCATTATATATCCCGCATACTGCCATATATATACGATGATGATACCTATGAAAGCCGTCTTCGTCTCTGACAGCATCGAATACCTTGAGTCGAAGAACGCGGCAGTGATCTTTGTTACAACGTTTGAGAAAATGAACTGCCATATATAACCGAGTACGATACCGCCGATCAGGTTCGGGAGAAAATATGCAGCTCTGAAAAATCCGAGTCCCTTAAGTCTTGATGTACATAACAGTGCCAGCAGAAAGGCCGTTACATTAACAAGTATCATGTTACATACAACAAACAGGAACGTAAGGAGAATGGACCAGATAAAGCTTGGCTGTCTAAACATCCTCGTGTAGTTTTCGAACCCTACAAATGATCTTATCCTGATCCCGTCCCAGTCGGTAAACGAATATCCTATACCGAGTACAAGAGGGATAATGACTGTAACCGCAAAAGCAAACAGGAGCGGAAACAAAAACAGGATGTTTACTATTGTCCTGTGATGCTTAAGAGTGGGAAACAGATATAATCCCGCAAAGAACAACAGGGCCCCTATTACTATCGCACTTCCCCTCAGGGTATTGCCTGTCTTGGCGATTGCCATTGCCAGGCCCCATATCAGTGATATGAGTCCGGCTGCCATGCAGCCGAATGATAATGCCTTTCTTCCGGCAGAAAACCCACCCATAAGTTCTTCTCCTTTCTTGGTCTAGAGATAGTTTTGAGAAAAATTACGGGGCGAAGTACATGTCTTCGCCCCGACTGTTTCTGTTTATCAGTTAGCGTAGTAAGACTGGATAACCTGTGCCATTGTTGATGTGAAGCTGTCCGCATCAAGCTTGCCCTGAGCGTAGTCAGCAAATACCTGGCATGTTACGTTCTGAAGTCCGTCCTTCTTGAGCATTGTATGCCATCCGCTGTACTTGCCTGCATCGATGTAGCTCTTCATGCTCTTGTAGAAAGGATTGACTGCTTCATACTTACAATCATCAAACGGT
>JAFZQP010000170.1 GCA_017620345.1 Lachnospiraceae bacterium | reverse complement strand
GCGGTTCTGTAGGCGAGATGCATGCAAAGAAGATAGTCGGTCTTTACAATCTTGCTCTTAAGGTTGGCGCACCTGTGATCGGACTTATCGATTCAGCAGGACTGAGACTTAACGAAGCAACCGATGCGCTTGCAGCATTCGGTAAGATCTATAAAGCCCAGGCTATGGCAAGCGGTGTTATCCCGCAGATTACGGCCATATTCGGAAAATGCGGCGGAGGCCTGTCGCTGTTTACCGGTATGACCGATTTTACGTTCATGGAGGAAAAAGATGCCAAACTGTTCGTAAATTCTCCCAATGCACTTTCGGGGAATTACGAAGAGAAGCTTGATACGGCATCAGCGGCATTCCAGGCGGATGAAGCGGGAAATGTTGATATTGTTGCAAGTGAAGCTGAGATATATCAGGAGATCAGAAGCTTTGTTTCACTGCTGCCGTCCAATAATGAGGAATTCGGCGCAGTGATCGAATGCGGTGATGATCTTAACCGTGCCGTGTCGGATATAGCCGGTTGCACGGGTGATACTGCGATCGCACTTTCACTGATCGCAGATGATAATTCATATTTTGAAGTAAAGGCCGGATATGGAAAACAGATCACGACAGGCTTCATAAGGCTTAACGGTCAGACTGTCGGATGTGTGGCAAACAGATGCGAAGGTTATGATGATGAAGGCAAGAAGGAATGGGAAGAAGATACCGTTCTTACTGCCAATGCTGTGAAGAAGGCATCAAAGTTCGTTAATTTCTGTGATGCTTTTGAGATACCGGTTCTTACACTTACAAATGTTACCGGATTTGCTTCCGATGTATGCAGCGAAAAGAAGATCGCGGATTCGGCATCAAAGCTTGCTTTTGCATTCGCAAATGCAACTGTTCCCAAGGTTAATGTCATAATAGGAAATGCATTCGGAACCGCAGCGATCGTTATGAATTCCAAGGCTCTCGGTGCTGATATCACTATCGCATGGGACAGTGCAAAGATCGGAATGATGGATGCAAAGCTTGCTGCAAAGATCATTTATGACGGTAAGGGAGCAGACGCGATAGACAAGGGAGCAAAGGAATATGACAAGCTCCAGAACAGCGTTGAATCTGCGGCAAGACGCGGATATGTCGATCAGGTGATCGCAGCTGCCGATACACGTAAGTATCTTATCGGAGCATTTGAGATGTTATATACAAAGAGAGAGGACAGACCTTCCAAGAAGCACGGACCAGTCTAGAAAGGAAAGGATACGTAATATGAAAAAGATTAGTTTAATATTATGTTTGCTGGCCTGCTTCTTTTGTCTGAGTGCATGCGCAGGAGAAACCGTTAAGACAGTTGATCCGCAAGTTGCGACATCACTCGAGGATACCACGACCAATCTTGTAACCCAGTTCCTTGCAGCTCTTGATGAGTCACAGGCTGCGGAACTTTCCGAACAGGGCGGAGAATATCTTGAGTATGTTATCTCCAATTATTTCGGTGTCAAAGTAAACGGTAACGGAATGGTCAATGCTCTGGCATCATACAACAGTTCGAGAGAAGATCTTGGTGATTTTGTTTCGGTTACAGGTATGAATGCGGAATATGATGATTCAGGCAGAAACATAATCGTAACGCTTGACGTTGTGGGCACAAAAAAGACTGCCCAGATTGAAGCGATCTATAAGGACGATCTGTATAAAACGCTCAATTCACTTACCACGAATGTTAACTATACATTTGCGGAGAAGATGAAGAAGGCAGGTCTTAATACACTGCTCGGTATGGGAACGGTATTTATCGTACTGATATTGATATCGATCATAATCAGTCTGTTTAATTTCATCCCGAAGATATCAGCAGCATTTTCCAGGAATAAGGAAGATATCAAGACCGCAGCGGTTGATAATACGATCGCTCAGATAGTGATGAAGGAAGAAGAGACGGATGATCTTGAACTGATAGCTGTCATAACCGCGGCGATCGCTGCGGCAGGTGCAGCATCAGCATCGGCATCATCGGATGATTTTGTTGTAAGAAGTATTGTCAGAAGACCTAACAGTCAGTGGAAATAGTAAACAGGAGGATTGATCATGAAGAACTATACAATTACCGTTAATGGAAACGTATATGATGTAACAGTTGAAGAGGGTACCGGTTCGGCACCTGCAGCATCCGCACCTAAGGCAGCAGCACCCAAGGCAGCTCCCGCACCTGCACCCAAGGCAGCATCTGCAGGAGCAGGCTCGGTAAGGATCGAAGCCGGAGCAGCAGGTAAGGTATTTAAGATAGTTGCCAATACAGGTGATTCTGTTAAGGCAGGCGATGCCGTTATCATAATCGAGGCTATGAAAATGGAGATACCTGTTGTGGCACCCAAGGATGGTACCGTAGCAAGCATTGATTGTGCTGTCGGTGATCCTTGTGCAGCAGGTCAGCTTCTTGCAACACTTAACTAATTCCACGTGGAGGTCATAAAATGTCATATGTAGCAAATACATTTGGGAACCTGTTACAGCAGACGGCATTCCTGGGCTTATCATGGGGAAACTATCTTATGATCGCTGTAGCATGTACGTTCCTGTATCTTGCAATAGCAAAGGGCTTCGAGCCTTTGCTGTTGACTCCCATCGCATTCGGAATGCTTCTCGTTAATATCTATCCGGATATTATGCTGAAGATAGAAGAGGCCGCAAACGGGACCGGCGGACTGTTATACTACTTCTACAAACTGGATGAATGGGCTATCCTTCCGTCACTTATATTTATGGGCGTTGGCGCCATGACGGATTTCGGTCCTCTGATCGCAAACCCGAAGAGTTTTCTTCTCGGAGCTGCAGCACAGTTTGGTATATATGCAGCGTACTTCATGGCAATAGGAATGGGATTCAATGATAAGGCCGCAGCAGCCATAGCCATCATAGGCGGAGCAGACGGACCTACATCCATATTCCTTGCAAGTAAGCTCGGTCAGACGGCATTGCTCGGGCCGATAGCGGTCGCGGCGTATTCGTATATGTCGCTCGTTCCGATCATACAGCCGCCTATCATGAAACTGCTCACGACCGAGAAGGAGCGTAAGATCAAGATGGAACAGCTTCGTCCCGTAACAAAGCTTGAGAGGATACTGTTCCCGATAATCGTTACGATAGTCGTATGTATGATCCTTCCTACGACAGCACCCCTTGTAGGTATGCTCATGCTCGGTAATCTTTTCAAAGAGTCCGGAGTTGTAAGACAGCTTACGGATACCGCAAGCAATGCGCTTATGTATATAGTTGTCATACTGCTCGGAACATCAGTAGGTGCAACAACATCGGCAGCCGCATTCCTTAATGCCGACACTCTTAAGATCGTCGTATTGGGACTTATAGCATTCGGATTCGGTACTGCAGCCGGAGTATTGTTCGGTAAGCTTATGTGCGTACTTACCGGCGGTAAGGTAAATCCCCTTATCGGCTCGGCAGGTGTGTCTGCGGTGCCTATGGCTGCACGTGTGTCACAGAAGGTCGGCGCGGAAGAAGATCCGACAAACTTCCTTCTTATGCATGCAATGGGACCTAACGTTGCAGGAGTTATCGGTACTGCAGTTGCAGCCGGTACGTTTATGGCAATTTTCGGAGTTTTTTGATCATAGAATTCTAGGAGGATACAAAAATGGGTGAAGTTAAAAAGAAACCGGTCGGCATTATGGAGACCGTTCTGCGTGACGCACATCAGTCACTTATCGCAACAAGAATGCCTACCGAGGTAATGCTTCCCATCATCGGAAAGATGGATGAGATCGGTTACCATTCGATAGAGTGTTGGGGAGGAGCTACATTCGATGCATCCCTTCGTTTCCTTAAAGAGGATCCGTGGGAGAGACTTCGTAAGTTAAAAGACGGCTTCAAGAAAACGCCTCTGCAGATGCTCTTCAGAGGACAGAATATTCTCGGTTACAGACCTTATGCCGATGATGTTGTTAATGCTTTTGTTGAAAAATCGATCGCAAACGGTATCGATATAATCCGTATATTCGACTGCCTTAACGATCTTCGAAATCTTCAGGCAGCTGTAGATGCTACAAACCGTGTTAAGAAGCAGGAGGGAAGAGGAAGCACACAGGTTGCACTTTCATATACACTGGGCGATGCATATACGCTTGAGTATTGGGCAGATATGGCCAAGAAGATCGAAGATATGGGCGCTGATTCAATCTGTATCAAAGATATGGCAGGCCTTCTTCTTCCGTACAGAGCTGCTGATCTGATCAAGGCCATGAAGGAAAATACAAAGCTTCCGATACAGCTTCATACGCACTATACATCAGGTTGTGCTTCAATGACACAGCTTAAGGCTGTTGAAGCAGGTGTTGATGTTATCGACTGTGCGATCTCTCCGTTCGCACTCGGTACGAGCCAGCCTGCAACAGAAGTCATGGTTGAAACGTTCAAGGGAACACCTTACGATACGGGACTGTCACAGACGAAGCTTGCTGAGATAGCAGATTACTTCCGTCCTTACAGGGAGGAATGTATAGAGTCCGGACTTATGAGCACGAAGGTTCTCGGTGTAAACATCAAGACGCTTCTGTACCAGGTTCCCGGCGGTATGCTTTCAAACATGGTATCGCAGCTTAAGGAACAGAATGCTGAAGATAAATATCAGGATGTTCTTGAAGAGATACCGAGAGTCCGTAAAGACTGCGGTGAGCCGCCTCTTGTTACGCCTTCTTCACAGATCGTCGGAACACAGGCTATCTTCAATGTCCTTATGGGTGAAAGATACAAGATGGCAACAGGTGAGTTCAAGGATCTTCTCCGCGGTAACTACGGTCAGACTGTTAAGCCGATGAGCGAGGAAGTCATCAATAAAGTCATCCCGGGTGAGAAGAGATCAACGGCACGTTCGGCAGAGGCTACATGACATGACAAGCCCGAGCTTGAATCGCTTGAAGCAGAGATGAAGCAATACAAGCAGCAGGATGAGGATGTGCTTTCATATGCACTGTTCCCGCAGGTTGCGGTAGATTTCTTCAAGTATCGTGAAGCTCAGCAGAACAAGGTGGATATGAAGAAAGCCGATACTGATGCTGGAGCATATCCTGTATAGGAAAATAATTACAGATTTTTTACATTTTTGTGATGCAATATATCATAACGTGTGTTACAATAAACGGGCGGTCAGAAATGACTGCCCGTTTTTACGAGAACGAATTTTGAGAGGGTACTATGGCAAGAAAAGAACAGATCACCAAGCAGATGATATTGGACGGAGCATTTGACCTTGTAAGAACACAGGGAATAGAAATGCTCACGGCAAGAAAACTCGCATCACACATTTCGTGCAGCACACAGCCGATATTCCGTGTATATACGAATATGGAAGAATTATCCAATGAAGTATTTATCAAGGCCAAGGCTTTTTATGAGCAGTTCTGCCTTGAGTTTGAGCAGAAGAATGATACACCTTTTGTGGATCTGGGACTTTGTTATATATCTTTTGCCAAGAAGGAACTCAATCTTTTTAAACTGCTGTTCCTTACGCCGCACGATGATAACAATACGATGTACGATCTGATTAACGGTGCGGAGAACGGTTTTGTTATCAAGCAGCTCCGTCGCATCAAGAATCTTGATATGAACAAAGCCGGTGATATATTCATGAAGGTATTCATCTTCATGCACGGTATGGCATGTATGGCCATATGCGGTGAGCTTGATCTTACGACGGAAGAGATCCTTCCGACACTTCAGGAAACGATAGAGGGTTTCTTTTAAATGAAAGTCTGCGTTGTCGGAGGAGGAGCGGCCGGAATGATGGCTGCTATCTCGGCTGCGGAATGTGATCACTCGGTCACTCTTATAGAACAAAATGAGAAGTTAGGCAAAAAGCTGTTCCTGACAGGTAAAGGCAGATGTAATCTGACCAACGCCTGCCCTGTGGAAGAGCTTTTTGACAATGTAGTGACAAATCGCAAGTTTTTATACAGCGCGTTTTATGATTTTGATAATGAACAGACTGTCGGATTTTTCAAAAAGGCTGGTCTTTCCTTAAAAACAGAACGCGGTCAGCGGGTGTTCCCGACGAGCGATCATTCTTCATCAGTGATAGAAACATTAAAAAAGAAACTGAAGGAGCTTCACGTCGAGATACTTCTTGGTACAAGGGTTACGGATATAATATGCACGGATGATTCGATATCGGGAGTTATTGTTAAGGACGAAAACTCGGAACGCAAGATAGGCTGTGATGCTGTTATAGCAGCTACGGGTGGAGAGTCGTATCCGCTGACAGGTTCGGACGGAAGATCCTTCGGGATGTTTGAACGCCTGGGGATAAAGCTTACAGAACGGGAGGCGGCACTTGTTCCGTTTGAATGTAGTGACGGCGATATCACACAGCTACAGGGGCTTACGCTTAAGAACGTTTCGGCATCTGTTTATTGCGGCAAAAAGACATTGTATTCAGGCTTTGGCGAAATGCTGTTTACACACTTCGGCCTTTCCGGCCCGCTTATACTGTCGGCATCATCCTATGTCCGCTCCGAAGATTACAGGGCGGGAGTGACGGTAGTGATCGACTTAAAGCCGGCACTTTCGATGGAAGAACTTGACAAAAGGATCCTCAGGGATTTTGAGGAGTGTACAAATAAGAATTTTGCGAATTCCCTCGGAGGACTGCTTCCGAATAAAATGATAACGGCAGTTATTAAAAAGAGCGGGATCGATCCCGCAAAGAAAGTAAATATTATAACAAAAGCGGAGAGACACCGGCTCTGCGAAGTACTTAAAGGTTTTGACATAGCGGTTTCGGGCTGCAGAGGATTTGACGAGGCTATAATCACAAGAGGAGGGATTGCCGTATCGCAGATCAATCCGTCCACGATGGAAAGCAGGAAGATCAAAGGGCTCTATTTTGCAGGTGAGATGATAGATGTGGATGCACTCACGGGAGGGTTCAATCTGCAGATAGCATGGTCAACAGGAAGCCTCGCCGGGAAATGTCACGACGGATGTCGTGACAGGCGGAACGCCGTATGAGTGGGTATGGCAACTGAATGTAAGGAGGAAAATCATGGGTAAAAGTATAGCGATCGACGGACCTGCGGGAGCGGGGAAGAGCACTATAGCAAAAATGGTGGCAAAGGAACTGGGTTTCATATATGTCGATACCGGAGCCATGTACAGAGCCATGGCGTTGTACCTGATACGAAAAGGTATTGACAGGAATGATACCGCAGCGCTTGAAAAAGCGTGTGAGGATGCAGACATATCCATCGAATATGAGAACGGTCAGCAGGTAGTGCTCCTGATGGGAGAAAATGTAAACGCATATCTCCGGACAGAGGAAGTCGGCAATATGGCTTCGGTATCAAGTACAAATCCGAAAGTGCGCACCAAACTGGTCGCTCTGCAACAGAAACTCGCAGCCGAAAAAGATGTTGTGATGGATGGAAGGGATATAGGGACCGTTGTCCTTCCCGACAGCAAGTGTAAGATATATCTGACCGCGTCAAGTGCAGTGCGCGCAAAGAGAAGGTACGATGAACTTGAGGCAAAAGGAATAACGAGTGATATTAAAAAGATCGAAGCAGATATCATAGAACGTGATGAGCGTGACATGACGAGGGAGCATTCACCTCTTAAACAGGCGGAGGATGCGATCCTCATCGACAGTTCCGATATGTCGATCGAAGAGGTAAGATCGGCCATTATTGCAAAAGCAAAGGAACGGTTGTAATGGAGATCATCGTTGCCAAATCTGCCGGATTCTGTTTCGGTGTAAAAAGAGCAGTTGATACTGTATATTCCGAGGTCGAAAAGGGCGAAGACATCTATACGTTCGGACCGATAATTCACAACAAGGAAGTTGTCGAGGATCTTGCAAAGAAGGGTGTAAAGGTCATAAACGATACTGATGAACTGGCCGCGATCGACAAAGGCGTTATAGTGATCAGATCACACGGTGTATCCAAAGAGACTGCACAGAAGCTTGAGGCCTCAGCTTTAAGGGTGGTTGATGCTACATGCCCGTTCGTGAAGAAGATACATCAGATCGTTGAACGTGACAGCCTGGCCGGAAATCATATAGTGGTCATAGGGAGCCGCAACCATCCCGAAGTATCAGGTATCATCGGATGGTGCGGTGATGATGCCTGTGTTATAGAGAATGAGGAAGAAGCCATAGGCTACAGCATAAATGATGATAAGGACATTACGGTTGTTTCACAGACAACATTCCAACCCGTGAAATTTAAAGAATTAGTTGAAATTTTGCAAGGAAAAGGGTACAATGTTAACGTTGTGAATACAATCTGTAATGCTACGATCGAGAGGCAGGAAGAAGCAGGAAAGATCGCCTCATCGGTCGATATGATGATCGTTATTGGAGACAGCAAGAGCTCCAATACACAAAAGCTTTACGAAATCTGCAGTCGAGAATGTTGTTGTACAAAGCATGTACAGACCAAGGATGACCTTGAAGACGGTCCGAAAGGATCGCTCCGGCGTGTAGGCATTACTGCAGGGGCTTCCACCCCTAAAAAAATAATCGAGGAGGTTCAAAATTATGTCAGAATTAACTTTTGAACAAATGTTAGAAGAATCTTGCAAAACAATACACAACGGAGAGGTAGTAGAAGG
>JAFZQP010000017.1 GCA_017620345.1 Lachnospiraceae bacterium | reverse complement strand
TTTACCCCATCCTCTTGAAACTGTTGTATACTTTTAGTCATGAAAGCACCTCCTTTGGATTTAAGTGTGGTAACTCAATCCTAACACAAGGATCTGGTGCTTTCTCTATATTTATTTTTCCTACAAACTTTTTACCCTACGGGTTGTCAGATTTGAAGCCAAAATAATCAATATGGTTTATTACCCGATATCTCCCCGGACGAAACTGCCCGGCCATATCTCCCTTGCGATCCCTTCCATCTCCAGTTTTGACAGGATTATCATCGCATCGCTTACAGCCATGCCTGCGAGGGATGCTATCTCATCGATATTTCTCGGATCCAGAGTCAGCTGCGATGCTACCTTCTGCATCTCTTCAGGAAGTCCCTTGTTCTCCTTGGTCATAACGACCGCCTCATCTTTTTTTGACCGTTTTGTCCGTTTCGACTGCTTTGAGACTTTCCCCATCCCCAGTTGTTCCAGGACGGATTCAACGCTTGTTGCCGGAAATGCGCCCTGGTACAGGAGGTTTATGCACCCTGCGCTGAGGTTGTCCGTAAGCCGTCCGGGGACGACCATTACCGTCCTGCCCTGGTCTATCGCCATATCCACAGTGATCAGTGTACCGCTCTTTGCTCTTGCTTCCACAACTATGAGCACATCACACAATCCCGAGATTATCCTGTTCCTCGGTGGAAAGCGCCGTGGCTCAGCCGCTGTTCCGGGGGCATATTCACTGATCACTCCGTTTCCGTTTTTGCACAGCTTCCTGTAGAGAACCATATTCTTTGCCGGGTATGTTATGTCAACTCCACATCCCATTATCGCATAGCTGTTCCCGCCTGCTGCAAGCGCTGCAGCCTGTGCTATCCCGTCTATCCCCCAGGCCATCCCGCTTATGATCGCTACGCCTTCCTTCGCAAGCTTTGATCCGAAATATTCCGCCATGATCCTGCCGTACTCCGAACATTCACGTGATCCTATCACGGCAACCGAAGGCGTATTCTCATCCGGAAGTCTCCCCCTCACAAACAACCCGTACGGCGGCGTCGGGATATCACGGAGCCTTAACGGAAAATCATGGTCCGTATGGTTAACATAACTAATTTCTCTCTTCTCCAGCAATTCATACTCTTTTTCGATCAGACCTGTATCCCTTTTTTTTGACGAAAAGTAATCCGACAGTCTTTTCGATATTCCAAGCCGTTCTGTCATATCCGTACCGGTAAGCTCATAGAAGGCTCTGGCGCCCCCGGCTTTTTCGACCAATTCGGTCAATTTGCCCAGATACCCGTCCTGGAGCGTTGCCACCCAGTAATCATATATCCTGTCTTCCATTCAGTCCTCCTTTCAGCCTGACCGCCTCGAGTAATGCCGCCGAATCTATATCCGACTGTCCGGACAGGTCAGCGATAGTCCTTGCCACCTTAAGTACCCGGTAATACGTCCTTGCGCTCATACCCTTTTGAGTGGCTATCTTTTTTATCAGCTCCTGCTCTTTCTGCCCAAGTACGCAGAACCTCTCTATCTCACGGTTTCCCATCTGTGAATTGAACGATATGCCGAGCCCTTCAAATCTTTTTTCCTGTATGGCATGTGCGCGTATCACGCGCTGCCTTATCGCCGCGGAGCTCTCAGCCTCTTCGGCAGACTGTATATCCGACAGCGATACTTTCTCTGCCGTTATGCATATATCGATCCGGTCAAGGAACGGTCCCGAGATCCTTGACAGATATCTTGTCCTCTTGGCATCATCGCATGTACATCGGTTCATATCGGGGTAATGACCGCAGGGACACGGGTTCATTGCCGCAACGAGCATAAAATCAGCCGGGAACGTACAAATATCCCTGTTCCGCGATATATGTACACACCCATCCTCAAGAGGCTGCCTGAGCGATTCAAGCGCCTTTCTGGAAAATTCCGGTATCTCGTCAAGGAACAGTACCCCTTTATGAGCAAGGCTCACCGCCCCGGGCCTTGGAATGGCTCCTCCTCCCACGAGCGAAATATCCGTCGAAGAACTGTGTGCCGATACAAACGGTCGCTGCGTGATCAGCGGTTCGCCTTCCGAAAGTGCTCCTCTGACACTGTAGATCGCGGATACTTCAAGACACTCCTCCTCGGACAGCGGCGGCATTATCGACGGTATCGACTTGGCGATAAGAGTCTTTCCCGCACCGGGCGGCCCCATCATCAGAATATTATGTAAACCTGCTGCTGCGATCTCGGCTCCTCTTCTTGCCATCTTCTGCCCCTTTATACGGGAAAAATCATTTGCGTACTCTCTCCTCTGTACCAGAAGATTCTTCAGCCGGCTTGCGGCCGGATCTATGCATTTCTTTCCGTTAAGGTGCAGGATCACTTCTTCAAGCGATGATACGCCATATACATCCAAGCCTTCTATGACTGAGCCTTCCTTCACATTTGCTGCCGGTATGATACATTTTTTTATACCGTTCTTTTTTGCCATGATCATAATGGGAAGTATCCCTTTTATCCCGGACACGCCACCCGACAAAGACAGTTCCCCGGCAACAAGAGTTCCGTCAAGGCTTGCGGCATCAACCTCTCCCATGCAGATCAGCACAGACAGAGCAAGCGGCAGGTCAAACCCTGTTCCGCTCTTTTTGATATCTCCCGGTGACAGATTCGCTGTTATGTGTGCCACGGGAAGAGTGTAGCCCGAATTGCGAAGCGAAGTCCTGACGCGGTCCTTCGCTTCTCTTACCTCGTTTCCGGCATAGCCTACGATGTCAAACGCAGGCATGCCGTTTGAAATATCAGTTTCAACGCAAACCGGAAAGCCTTCGATGCCACGAACGCCTCCGGAAAATACAGAACAAAACATAAACAATCCTCCGTTGTTTTCTCTGATCATCTATACGATTGTTGGTTTGAAATAATGCATCCAGAAACGGATGCTTTAGAAATATATAGAACTATAAAAGCAACAGTGTCATTATTTTACGTCTTCTTTGAGGACGTATCTGTTATCATACGTCTTCATGATATCCACTATCTCTATATCGCTGTACAACGCGGTCATTGCAAGATCTATGACCGTATTGGTCGAAAAACAAAGCACCATCGGTCTGAAGATATTTTCCTCATTCGGTGCTATGACAAGAGCCTTTTCTCCGGTTGACAGCTCAACTGATACACCTTTTGCGAGAAGGTTGATGCTTTCCACGAGCGCGTTTACCGCAGCAGGATCAAAATATTCCGGATTATCCATCATGCGCCTGATCTGCGCAAGTTCAGACTGCGGCTCTCCCTCACTGTTGATCGCAGTCATACGGTCGTACTCCTCCGCAACGCACAGAACTCTGGCACCGACAACCATCTTGGAATCCCTGGAATCCCTTTCGATCTCCTCGCCGTTATAGTACGCCTCCAGTCTCTTGTACGTCTGCAACACAACACGCTTTACATTCGGTGATGATGCAAACGCCGCTTCTATAGTGCTGATGCCCGCATACTGTGCAGCTTTGAGTTCCGCTGCCTCCTCCTCGGTGATATCGTCCTTGACGAGGAGTTCGGGGTTGGCGGAAAGCTTGCCTATATCGTGGATTATCGCACATACTACGGCTTCCGTAGCATCTTCTTTTCTTACGTTCATCTTGTGACAGATCATCGCAACAAGTATCGCAACGTTAAGTGAATGCTTATACACAAAATCCTCTTTACTGCGCAGGTTCTGCAGGAAATTGATCTTGTGATCGAGTCTGCCGTAATTTCTGATTATGTTTTCTGCAAGATTATAGATCCTGTTGTTCTTGCCGCGCTCACGTATCGCTGACAGTTCCTCCTCTACCGCAAAAACATTAACCATCTGGAACTTCTCGAATTCTATATCATCCTCGGTCTGTGGCGGGAGCGGCTCTGCCGGCTCAAGAACATATATGCCGATGAGCTTGAAATTGTGCACGGATTCAATACCCTGCTGTGTAAGCTTTGAATTGCGGTCATACAGCAGGACACCTTTGTTGTTGTAGATAGGTTTTGCAAGCCTCATTCCGATCTTCAGATCTTCGGTCTTTACAAACTTCATCTGTATCTCTCCATGAACACCTCAAATTCATCCGGCGGAACCGGTCTTGAATAATAATATCCTTGAACGATATCACAGTCAATAGATGAGAGAAAATCAAGCTGTTCCTGTGTCTCAACACCTTCGGCTATAACATTAAGTCCAAGCTGCTTGGCCATCCTGACAGATGCCTCAACTATGATCTTTCCTCTGTCAGTTGACATTATCTCATCAAGGAAAAACCTGTCGATCTTGAGTGTATCGACCGGTGCGTTTCTGAGCATGTTAAGCGATGAATATCCGCTTCCGAAATCATCCATCATTATCTTGAATCCGCACTCTTTTAAAGTGGACATTTCGGCGAAAAGTTCATCTACATCCTCCATGAACAGATTCTCCGTTATCTCAAGCTCTAAGTACTTCGGATCTATATCGTATTTTCTCACAAGATCCATAAGTATCTCAGACAGGTTGGTCGTTCCTATGTGTACTCTCGAAATATTGACCGACACGGGAAGGTATATCCCGCGCTTTTGCAGGTCACGGATATATTTGCAGGCAAGTTCCCATATGAACTTATCCATCTTGGTTATGAAACCGTTGCTTTCAAACAGATCCAGGAACTGGGCGGGAACAAGGATGCCCTTCATCGGATGCTTCCAGCGTACGAGAGCTTCCGCACCGCATATCTTCTGGGTGTGAAGATCCATCTGCGGCTGCAGGAACATGACGAACTCATTATTTGCAAGTGCCATGCTCATCTCTTCTTCTATCTCTGCCTGCTCACGCATCTTGAGCCTGATCACGTCATCATATACTGCATAGTTGGTAAGGGCATTACCCTTAACCTGCTTCTTGACGGCGCGGGCACGGTCGCACATCAGCCTTACCGGTATGTTCGTATCCGTAACCTTGTAAATACCGTATGTGAGCGAAATGGCCATGGGTACAACCCTTGCATTTCTGACCTCTGATGAGAGCTTGGACATATAATGTACAAGATCCTGGTCCGCATCGTATTTAAGCAGTACAGAGAAAACGTCGCCCTGATATCTCTTGGCTATCGAGCCCTTCGGTGAAACCTCACGTATCATCTTTCCGACTGTCTGAAGAGTACGGTTTCCGGCATCGATGCCGTATCTGTCATTGATAAGACGGAATCTGTCAATATCTATCGAAATGATCACAAAGTTCGAATCCGGTTCTGCGTTCAGGATCGATTCAGCCTTCTTGTAGAAAGTCTCGGAGTTATACAGTCCCGTCATTGAATCGTAATCCGCACGGTACTCCATCTCGGCTTTGATCTTCATCTCGGTGTTGACATTCTGCAGCGTCCCGAGATATCTTACCGGCACATTATTAAGACCCCTGAGTGTCTGCAGAACGATCGTGTACCACACCGGAACGCCGAACCTGTTATATATCCTTACCGTGATCCTCTGTATCATCGCAGATGATTTTGACGACTCAATGAACCTGTCAAACATCTCCTGATCATCTGCATGGACCTTGAGCGACGATATGAGCGACCACTCATTATCAAGTGATTTTCTGTCTATCTCAAATACATCTTCAAAGTTTGAACACAGATAATAACTGTTGTCCGCGACCGTATACTCATAAACGAGTATTCCGATCATGTCATTGACATTCTCATAACGCTCGTAATTGAGAGCCATATCCTTGAGGATGCTGCTCTTTTCATGCATGATCTCATATTTGATCCTTGTCTCAACAGCCTCTATGCTGCGCTTCTTGTAGTCATTGAGATTAAGGCATACGATCATTATCCTCTCATCGGATCTCGTGCCGTCTGCGTCTTCTTTATTGGGATCGTATAATACGACCGTGTACAGGCCATACCAAACCTCTTCTCCGGTAACGGATACAAAACGAAGTTCCGTGAAGATCGTCCTGTTTCCTGCCAGGGCATTTTGCCTGATAAGGCTCGGCTCGGTTGCCTCGAGGAACTTCGCACGATCTTCTTCGCAGACGACCTCTTTTGAAAAATGCTCGCGAAGATTCTTGTAATTATCTATACGTACATCTATGAAACTCCTGACGTTCTGTTCCTTAAGACGTATGCATGTATTCTTTGTGAGATTGATATCCCATATGATATCCATCATGCGGACGAGAGATTCCTTCGTACGATTTTCACTCTCGGTCATAGCCGCTATCTGGTTCTCAATATCCTCTTTGACTGACGCGATAAGGTATACACTCTTTCCGTTACGCATCACTATCCTGTTGGTACGCATCGGGATCGTGGCACGAAGCGAAGGAGAATATACGTTACAGTCATATGAAGTCTGCTCTCTTTTCATCTTACTGATCGGACAGTCATTACACGGCTCCTCATAACCCTTTATGGCCGCGTAGCACATACCCTCGCATTTATTGCCAAGTCTTTCGCTTAACACTTCGTTACGGTACAGGATCTGGTAATTGTCATCGACCGCATATGCCCACGAGCTCATCGGATCAAGGATGTTCCTGATCATCTCCATTTCCTTCGTGGAGAGTATCGGATTGACCGATGTATCAAGCCTTTCCATGTCGCTCGTATACAGGACATAATTATCCTTACCTGAAAGCTTCGCATCGTTTAACGCGGAAAGAGCCCTTGCCTGGAGCTTGTCAAATGTCGCTTCCTTTCCGTGCATCGCTGCTATACCGATGCTAACGGTAATGAATCCGTTATTTTCAAAATCACTCCATACATCCTTCACCGTCTGGCGGATGTATGCGGCACGCTCGAGCAGGATGTTTGTAGCACGGACTCCCTTCATCAGGATACCGAACCTGTCTATATCGATACGTCCTATGATATCCGATCCGCGGAAAGCTCTCTTTAATATCCTGCCTATCTCAATAAGTGCACCGTCCGCACCTGCTTCGCTGAAATGATCTTCCCATGTGGCAAAATCATCAAGATCGACTATCATCAGGTTCGGGATAACGCCTTCCGGAAGTTCTTCAAGATATCCCGATACCTCTTTGTCAAACGCCTCAACCTTGAGCAGTTTGGTAAGAGGATCCCTCGAAAGAGACTTCTCCTCCTCCTGATGCTTTGTCTCGTCATCAACATATGCAAGCGTTCCGTATACGCTTGACAGCTTTCCTGATGCATCCTGTTCTATACGTCCCTTGAGCTGATACCAGCAGTATTCTCCGGCAAAATCAAGGAACCGTATGTATTCCATACGAACCTTATCCTGATCTTCGATCTGGGTAAAAAATGAAATGGCTTTTTCGATATCCCCGTCATAGACTTTGCCGAGATATCCCATCTTCTCCACGAACGCAGAGAGTCTGACGGGAATGGGGATATATTTCTTGATATTATCAGAAAAAGTAATGACATCATCGACGGCATTATACTCGAACACAATGGTGTCATTAAGATCTATTGCATTTTGGAAAAGATTCTCGCTGAACTGATGCATCGTATCTCCTGAGCGTAAAAAATCACTTATGATTGATTATACAAGGTTTTGCAAGATTTTTCCATATGATTTATGATCATTGACAGAGATCACTTCAGAAACTTCGCGAACACATGGTTACCGTAGTCTATCCCAAGATCCGACAGCGACAGGCTCCCGCTTCCTTCGTACACAAGCCCCTGCGCCACAAGATCGTCTATCACATCCGAATACAGACTCCTGAGCGTGACACCGAACCTCTTTTCAAAATCATCCGTGTCCACTCCGTCCATCATGCGAAGTCCCAGATAGACCGTCTCTTCTATCATCTCTTTTCTTGACAGTACAGTGCTTTCCTCTTTTGTAAAAGGATCTGACAGATATGTCTGCAGACTTGTTGTATTCCGGCTTCTTTCATCTCCGTCAGCCGTCTCAAGACATGAACTCGCGCCGAGTCCCACTCCGAGGTAAGGCACTCTCTTCCAGTATCCTATATTATGACGGCTCTCATAACCCGGCTTGGCGAAATTGGATATCTCGTAATGCTTGTAGCCGTGCTCTTTGAGCATATCAACGGTCATCCAGTACAGACGTCTTTCCGTCTCTTCACCGACTACAGGGCCTTCGGTATCTCCGAACTGCTCATAGAACGGGGTCCCCTTTTCGATCATCAGACTGTATGCACTGATGTGCTCACAGCCCGTCTCGCATACTCTGTCCACGGTCTCCGTAAGCATCCGGTCGGTCTGCCCCGGTATCGCGGTCATTATATCAACGTTAATATTCCGAAATCCCGCCGCCCGCGCATCAATGAAACACTCCAGAAAATCATCAAATGAATGTATCCTTCCCAGATACTCGAGTTCACTCTTATGTATGGACTGCATACCGATGGACAGTCTGTTAAACCCTGTTTTGCGCATTTCAAGGAGCTTCCCTTTTGCGCTCTGAGGGTTCACTTCTATCGTTATCTCCGCATCGGGTTTTACCGAATAATTTGCAGTTATTGCACCGAATATCTCCTGCAACTGACTTACATCAAGAATGCTCGGAGTTCCCCCGCCGAAATATACCGTGGACACCGGCTGATTCCTTCCGATCTTTCTCGAATGTCCCTCGATCTCCTTTATGAGCGCATCGACATACAGCTGCCGCACTCTTTCATCGGCAGGTCCCGAGAGGAAATCACAATAGTTGCATTTTTTAGCACAAAAAGGAATGTGTACGTATAATTCCATTTCTAATCTTCTTCTAACTTAAGCACACTCATGAAAGCCTTCTGGGGTATCTCGACATTGCCTATCTGGCGCATACGTTTCTTACCCTCTTTCTGTTTTTCAAGGAGCTTCTTCTTACGCGTTATATCTCCGCCGTAGCACTTTGCGAGCACGTCTTTGCGCATTGCCTTAACGGTCTCGCGCGCTATGACTTTTCCCCCTACGGCTGCCTGGATCGGTATCTCAAACAGGTGCCTTGGTATCTCATCCTTGAGTTTTTCGCACATGCGTCTTCCGCGCTCATACGCACTGTCGGCATGAACGATGAACGAAAGCGCATCGACTTCCTCGCGGTTTACTAGTATGTCAAGTTTGACAAGCTTTGACGGCTCATAGCCTTTGAGTTCATAGTCAAAAGATGCATATCCCTTCGAGCGGGATTTGAGTGCATCAAAAAAGTCATATATGATCTCGTTGAGAGGTAGTTCATACTTGAGCAGTGCTCTTGTTTCCTCAATGTATTCCATTGAAATGTATCTGCCCCGTCGCTGTTGGCACAGTTCCATAATGGGGCCTACAAAATCTTTTGTGACCATTATCTCCGAAGAGACTATCGGTTCTTCCATATGCTCTATCTCCGACGGATCCGGAAGGTTTGTAGGATTTGTCAGGTCGATGACTTCTCCGTTTGTCTTGTAAACTTTGTATATAACAGACGGAGCGGTAGTCACCAGATCGAGATTGTACTCTCTCTCCAGCCTCTCCTGAATGATCTCAAGGTGAAGGAGTCCTAAAAATCCGCACCTGAATCCGAAGCCGAGTGCCACGCTCGTTTCCGGCTCGTAGTTAAGCGATGCATCATTAAGCTGGAGTTTTTCAAGCGCATCACGAAGATCCGGATACTTGGCTCCGTCCGCGGGATACATCCCGCAAAATACCATGGACTGTACCTTCTTGTATCCCGGAAGCGCCTCAGAACACGGGTTATCGCAGTCAGTGATCGTATCTCCGACCATCGTATCCCTCACGTTCTTGATGGAAGCCGTCAGATATCCGACCATCCCGGCCGTAAGCTCATCGCACGGAATGAACTGACCGGCTCCGAATGTACCGACTTCAACGACCTCAGCGGTAGCACCTGTTGCCATCATCAGTACCTTAGTACCGCGCGTTACACGTCCGTCCATCATCCGGAAGAACACTATGACTCCCTTATACGGGTCATAGATCGAATCAAATATGAGCGCCTTGAGGGGCTTTTTCTCATCTCCTGTCGGTGCCGGGATCTTGCTTACAACAGCCTCAAGGACATTCTCAATACCGATTCCCATCTTTGCCGAGATCCTCGGGGCATCCATCGCCTCTATGCCGATAACGTCCTCTATCTCATTTATGACTCTGTCGGGCTCTGCCGACGGAAGATCTATCTTGTTGATAACGGGAAAAACATCAAGATCGTGATCGAGCGCCAGATACACGTTTGCGAGTGTCTGAGCTTCAATACCCTGTGCAGCGTCGACAACGAGTATCGCACCGTCGCATGCAGCGAGCGACCTTGACACCTCATAGTTAAAATCAACATGTCCCGGTGTATCTATAAGATTGAAGGTATATTCCTCACCGTTCTTTGCCTTGTAGATCGTTCTGACAGCCTGTGACTTGATCGTGATCCCGCGCTCACGCTCGAGATCCATGTTATCAAGAACCTGCTCCTGCATCTCACGCTGCGTAAGCAGCCCTGTCTTTTCTATGATGCGGTCCGCAAGGGTTGATTTTCCGTGATCTATATGTGCGATTATGCAGAAATTGCGAATATGACTTTGATCCATGCTTACCTCTACAGATAAAAAAGGAAGATACTCACATGACGGTATGAGCATCTCCCTGATATATGATTCACCATCAAAATTAAGCCATCTTGTTAACAGCAGCAGACAGACGTGAGATCTTTCTGGATACTGTATTCTTGTGGTAGATACCCTTTGAGCAGGCGCGTTCCAGTTCGCTTGTAGCTACTCTGAGTGCCTCGGCAGCTTCATTCTTATCGCCTGATTCGATCGCCTGGTATACCTTCTTAACATATGTCTTAACCTTGGACCTGATAGCTTTGTTACGCTCGGTCTTGGTATTGATTACAAGGATCCTTTTCTTTGCGGATTTGATATTTGCCACGATTTCACCTCCTATCAACCTTATTAGGGACTTATCGTTCCTTAAGTGTCATATGGACAAGAGACACGAAAAACTGCCCGATATGAGCACACTCGTACATTTTATGCGTATTGCACGTGTATGTCAATACAATTTTCAATTATTTCGCATCAGGGTCATTTGCGACCTCTGCTTCATCCATAAATTCATCCGGATCGGTGGGAGCATCAAGGATCTTCGCTGCCTCTTCTTTTGCCGCTTCCTCTTCAGCCTTCTTCTCTTCGGCACGCTTTACGGCTTCCTCGGTTTTTTTCCTTGCCTCCTCGGCAGCTTTCTTTTCTTCCTCGGCACGTTTTGCCTCTGCTGCTTTTCTTGCTGTTACAACAGGATCCTCTTCGGGATCGCTGTCAACTCTTTCAACCTCATACGGAAATCTCATGTTCCACGCAGATCTTATATTGTCCATGAGCTGCATCATGAAAAGAGTCTCGGCATGAGTCATTTCAGGACACTCTATCGCGCCTTCTTTTATCGCCCTCATTGCGGACTGTACTTCATATTCATAACCCGTTACCTGCATCGGTGCTGCATATTCCGCCACGACACGACGCTCAAGGTTATACACTCTCATAGCTTCAAAGTTGTTTATGTTATCAATCTCGATATAACCGTTCGTACCGTTTATTATGCCGCGTCTGTCGGTCTGTGCAAGCATCGTCGCATACAGTGTTGCCATCCTTCCGTCGCGGTAACTGAGCATGATCGTTTCCTGCGCATCAACACCGGAAGGGTATCTGACACAGTTTGCCGAAATGCTCTCGATCTCATCCCCAAACACGATGGATGCAAAGTTAAGAACATACACTCCCAGGTCCAGAAGAGCGCCGCCACACAGCGAAGGTTTAACCATCCTTTCCCTGTGCTCAAGAGGATATCCCAGATTTGCAGACAGCGATGTAGGCCGGCCGATTATCCCGGAGTTAACAACCTCAACGATCTTTGAAGCCATAGGCATGTAACGGATCCACATCGCTTCGGTCAGAAGAAGCCCTTTTGACTCAGCCAGTCGCATTACTTCCTCAGCCTGTTTTGCATTTGCGGTAAAAGCTTTTTCGCACAGAACGTGCTTGCCGTGATCTATACACATCCTGATGTGCTCATAGTGATGCGAATGCGGAGTCGCGATATACACAAGCTCAACATCGGGATCCTCAAGCATGTCCTTGTATGACCCGTATGCTTTTGTAAATCCGAATTTATCCGCAAAAATCTGCGCACGGTTTCTGTCCCGTGCCGCTACCGCATAGCATGTCACGTCCTTAAGCGGCTGTAATGTAGTTGCCATTACGGCGGCGATTTCGCCTGCTCCAAGTATAGCTATGTTCATATATTACCTGCTCTGTTTCAGTTTGACCGTATTGTTCTTTACGACCATTCCGTCCATGTCTTTTATAAACTGTGAAAACCTGCTGTACTGATAATCACTTAACTTAAAAGCGGGATATTTCTTTTCGATCTTCTGCTTCAGTTCGGGAAGGCTCATCGTCTTACCCGCAGCCTTCTTAAGCGTATCGTTTACAAGCTTCTCGATCTGCTCTTTTGACACCTCGCTTGCCTTGCGGGTGACCGTGATCGAGTTTCCATGCTGTGTGAGCGTCAGTCCCTTTATGCTCTCAAGGAACTTTGACAGTTTGGAGTATCCGTAGTTACGTACGTCAAAATCAGCATGTCTGTTGGAGAGCTTGTTGCCGAGTTCGCCGACCGTCGTCTCACGTTCATTTGCTTCGTTATCGATCATTATCTTGAGTATGGAATCTTCAACATCCTCTCGCGATATATCAGACTGTGAGCTGTCCTCTGCAGCCAGTACCTCAAGATACTTGAACATCGTACAGCTCGTCCTGAACGCTTCCACAGTCTTCTTTTCGCCCATCCCGATAACGAGCATGCCGGCTTCACGAAGCCTCGACGCAAGACGCGTAAAATCACTGTCCGAGCTTACGATACAGAACCCGTCGACCTTGCCCGAATACAATATATCCATCGCATCGATGATCATCGCAGAATCCGTCGAGTTCTTACCCTGGGTATAACTGTACGTCTGCATAGGGGTGATCGAGTTCTTAAGAACTTCCTCTTTCCACCCTTTAAGCACCTGATTCGTCCAGTCACCGTATGCACGTTTATACGTGGCGATACCGTAGTTACTGATCTCGTCGAGCACGACCTTTATATACTTGATAGAAATATTCTCGGCGTCGATGAGGACAGCGAGACGTCTTTCCACTGCTTCCATATATTCTCCTGTTACGAATCTGTCTTTTGTTATACGCGGGTCCTGTCCGTCACTGCGCCAGTCGCTCAAACAGTCCTCGCCGCTCGGATTCAGTTCTGATTCAAGGATCAAGACAGGGAACCGAGCGTCTGCGGAACTCGCTTTGTGGCATCAGTGCGGCCACCCGCTTTTATACGTACACATACAAAAATGGTTTACTTCTTCGGTACCAGTTTCTCCTTGCCACCCATGTAAGGTCTCAGCACCTCAGGTATCTTCACGCTTCCGTCCGCGCACAGATTATTCTCAAGGAACGCGATCAGCATACGCGGCGGTGCAACGACCGTGTTGTTGAGCGTATGCGCAAAATACTTGCCGTCCTTGCCGTTGACTCTTATCTTAAGTCTTCTTGCCTGAGCGTCTCCGAGATTTGAACAGCTTCCCACTTCAAAGTATTTCTTCTGTCTCGGTGACCATGCCTCAACATCAAATGATTTTACCTTCAGGTCTGCAAGATCTCCCGAGCAGCACTCAAGCGTACGTACGGGGATATCCATGCTGCGGAACAGGTCTACCGTGTTCTGCCAGAGTTTATTGAACCACTCAGGGCTTTCCTCAGGCTTGCAGACAACTATCATCTCCTGCTTCTCAAACTGGTGGATCCTGTATACGCCACGCTCCTCGATACCGTGCGCACCTTTTTCCTTACGGAAGCACGGACTGTAACTTGTGAGCGTATAAGGGAGTTTTTCTTCATCAACCACCTGATCTATGAACTTACCGATCATCGAATGTTCACTCGTTCCGATAAGATACAGATCTTCTCCTTCGATCTTGTACATCATCGCATCCATCTCGGCAAAACTCATAACACCGGTCACGACATTGGACCTTATCATGAAAGGCGGAACGCAGTATGTAAATCCCCTGTCGATCATAAAATCCCTTGCGTAGCTGATCACTGCAGAGTGAAGTCTTGCGATATCGCCCATGAGATAATAAAAACCGTTTCCCGCAACACGGCCTGCGGCATCAAGATCGATACCGTCAAAGCTTTCCATGATCTGTGTATGATAAGGTATCTCAAAATCAGGTACGACAGGTTCGCCGTATTTGGTGACCTCAACGTTCTCACTGTCATCTTTACCGATCGGAACACTCGGATCAATGATGTTCGGTATCGTATACATGATCTTCTGGATCTCTTCGGCTACGGGACCTTCCACGCCCTCAAGTTCCGCAAGTCTTGCTGCATCTGCGGCAACCTCGGCCTTGACTTTTTCGGCCTCTTCCTTCTTACCCTCTTTCATAAGTGCGCCGATCTGCTTCGAGAGAACGTTCTTCTTGTTACGAAGATCGTCCGCTTCCTGCTGCATCGTGCGGCGCATCTCATCGAGCTCAATGACCTTGTCGACCATCGGGAGCTTCTCGTCCTGGAATTTGTTTCTGATATTCTGTTTTACGATCTCCGGATTCTCCCGGAGGAATTTCATATCAAGCATGATCCTGTCTCCTTACATATCCTGAATTTCTTTGTGGTATGTCTGCAGTGATTTTACTTCACCGTTGCTGTGCTTTCTTGCCTTGATACCGGCTATAGACGCCTTAGCGGCAGCCATCGTCGTAACATACGGGATCCCGGATTTGATGACTCCCTTTCGGATATATGAGTCATCCATCACACCCTTCTTGTCATCGGGTGTATTGATAACGATCGAAACCTCTTTGTTCGTGATCGCATCGAGCACATTGGGACGTCCCTGCTGAAGCTTAAATATCTTCGTTGCCGGAATGCCCGCTTCGTTTATCATATCGCACGTGCCGCCGGTCGCTATTATGTTGAATCCGCAGTCGGCAAATCCCTTTGCTACTTCAACAAGTTCGGCCTTATCCCTGTCATTTACCGATATCAGTACGGTGCCTTCAAGAGGAAGTGCGGTTTGCGTTGCCTCTTCAGCTTTGAAGAACGCTTCGCCAAAATCACTTGCCAGCCCAAGCACCTCACCGGTCGACCTCATCTCGGGACCAAGCAGAGGATCGACTTCCTGGAACATATTGAACGGGAATACTGCTTCCTTAACTCCGCAGTGATTGAATTTCTTTTCGCGAAGTGCGGGAACAGGTGAAGGTTTACCGGTTATCGGCATCGTGATTATCTCGGTTGCGATCGGAACCATTCCGATGTTGCAGACCTTGGATACGAGCGGTACCGTTCGCGAAGCCCTCGGGTTTGCCTCAAGAACATAAACTGTATCGTTCTCGATCGCATACTGCATGTTCATAAGACCCTTAACGTTCATCTCTTTTGCTATCTTACGTGTATAGTCCTTGATGATCTCGACGTTCTTTTCGGAGATGTTCTTGGACGGGAGCACGCATGCACTGTCTCCCGAATGAATTCCCGCAAGTTCTATATGCTCCATTACTGCGGGAACAAATACGTTCTCTCCGTCGGAGATCGCATCAGCCTCACATTCAAGTGCATTGTTCAAAAATCTGTCTATAAGTATCGGTCTGTCAGGTGTAACACCTACCGCTGCCGCCATGTAGACCTTCATGTGTTCATCATCGTGGACGACTTCCATACCGCGTCCGCCAAGTACATATGACGGTCTTACCATGAGCGGATAACCGATCTTCTTTGCGATCGCAAGCGCATCATCAACCGTGACAGCCATTCCCGATTCTGGCATCGGGATACCAAGCTTATCCATCATCGCACGGAACTGGTCACGGTCTTCTGCCATATCTATAGTCTCCGGTGTCGTACCGAGTATGTTCACCCCGTTTTTCTTGAGGTCAGCCGCAAGATTGAGCGGTGTCTGTCCTCCAAACTGTGCGATTACTCCAACAGGTTTTTCCTTCTCATGTATGGACAGAACGTCTTCAAGCGTGAGCGGCTCAAAATACAGTTTGTCCGATGTATCATAATCCGTTGAGACCGTTTCGGGATTACAGTTGACGATGATAGTCTCGAATCCGAGCTTTTTAAGCGCCATCGCTGCATGAACACAGCAGTAATCGAATTCTATACCCTGACCGATCCTGTTGGGACCTCCGCCAAGGATCATGATCTTCTGTCTGTCGCTCGTCTTAGACTCGTCCTTCATGTTGTACGAGCTGTAATAGTAAGCACTGTCCTGCGTACCGCTTACATGAACGCCTTCCCATGCTTCGACAATACCCGCCTTTATCCTGGCATTCCTTATATCTTCCTCGGGAACATCAAGAAGGAGCGAAAGGTACTTGTCCGCAAATCCGTCCTTCTTGGCACGTTCGAGCACATCCGTCGGAGGAACGCTTCCTTTATACTTCTTAAGAGCTTCTTCCTCATCAACGAGTTCTTTCATCTGTTCGAGGAAATACGGTTTGATCTTCGTTATATTGTAAAGTTCATCAAGACCGGCGCCTTTGCGGATCGCCTCATACATTATGAACTGTCTCTGACTCGAAGGAGTATGGAGCAGGTTCATGAGTTCCTTTAATGACATCTCTTCATACGCTGCAACCTGACCAAGTCCGTAACGTCCTATCTCAAGCGAACGGATCGCCTTCTGGAATGCTTCCTTGTATGTCTTTCCGATCGACATGACTTCGCCGACCGCACGCATCTGTGTTCCGAGCTTATCCTGGGAACCCTTGAATTTTTCGAATGCCCATCTCGCAAACTTGATGACGACATAATCTCCGTCGGGAACGTATTTATCAAGTGTCCCGTACTTACCGCACGGTATGTCACACAGATCAAGACCTGCCGCGAGCATTGCGGATACAAGTGCTATCGGGAATCCGGTCGCCTTGGATGCAAGTGCCGATGAACGTGAAGTTCTCGGGTTGATCTCAATGACTATGATCCTGCCGTCCTCGGTATTTCTTGCAAACTGTACGTTCGTTCCGCCGATGACCTCTATCGCATCAACTATCCTGTAAGCCTGACGCTGGAGTTCGGCCTGTACGTCTTCCGGGATCGTGAGCATCGGAGCCGAGCAGAAACTGTCACCCGTATGGACTCCGAGCGGATCGATGTTCTCGATAAAGCATACCGTTATCATCTTGCCCGTCGAATCCCTTACGACCTCGAGTTCAAGTTCCTCCCATCCAAGTACGGATTCCTCAACGAGCACCTGACCTACAAGTGAGGCAGACAGCCCCCGTTCACATACTGTCTTCAATTCTTCGACGTTATATACAAGTCCGCCGCCGGCGCCGCCCATCGTATATGCAGGACGAAGCACAACGGGATATCCGAGCTTATCGGCGATCGCAAGCGCCTCATCGACCGAATATGCAACTTCGGATCTTGCCATTTCGATACCGAGTGAGTTCATCAGTTCCTTGAACTCTATCCTGTCTTCACCGCGCTCTATCGCGTCAACCTGTACGCCTATGACTTTTACTCCGTATTTGTCGAGCACGCCCTTCTTGTACAGTTCCGAAGCAAGGTTCAGACCCGTCTGTCCGCCGAGGTTCGGAAGCAGGCCATCCGGTCTTTCCTTCTCGATGATCTGTGTCAGACGTTCAACGTTCAGAGGTTCTATATATGTTACATCCGCCGTTGTCGGGTCTGTCATGATCGTTGCGGGATTGGAATTAACAAGAACTATCTCGTACCCGAGTTTTTTGAGCGCCTTACATGCCTGCGTACCCGAGTAATCAAACTCACATGCCTGTCCGATTATAATGGGGCCGCTGCCTATGATGAGGATCTTGTTAACGTCGTCTCGTTTTTTCATATCTTCTGTACCTTTCCGGTTTTTGAAAGAACTCCCCGCCAAAAGCGAGGAGTCCGATCTTACTTGTCACTTTTATTATTGAGTTTCGGTATCATCACGCAGCTTATGATAAGCGCGACAACATACAACGCTCCGGTCACATACAGAACCGTCTGATATCCGACAGGATTGACCGATGCGACATCTCCGTTTGACAGCGTGATCTCTTTGAACTCGCCGACACGGTTAACGATCGCGGTAGCCATCTGGTTACCCGTAAGACCCGCGATAGCCCATGCGCTGAGGCACATGCCGTGCACGGATGATATCTTGCCCATTCCGAAGTGATCGGAAAGAAGCGTCGGAACGTTTGAAAATCCTCCGCCGTATCCTGCATTTACCATGATCAGAAGTGCTACGCACAGGATCGAAAGTGCCGGTATCTCAGCTCCCTTCACGATACCCTGTGTAACGACTACAAGCAGTGTGAATGCGATCGACAGTATGAATATGAGCTTGTATATCGTATTTCTGTCCTTAAGCGTATCCGCCCATGCCGAAAATCCGAGGCGGCCCGCTGCATTGGCTATAGCCGTAACTGTTGCGAGCGTTGCGCATACACCGACTGACAGTCCTACCGACTTGAAGATCATCTTCTCCTGAGAGATGAGCGCAAGACCGCAGGCGATATTGATGTAGAACATGAGCCATATACCCACGAAAGTCTTATTTCCGAATGATGTCTTGAAGTTGGCTGCAAGCGTGTCAAAGAACTCCTTGATACCGCCTTCCGAATGCGCCTCCGTCCATGTTGAAGGCTTCTTTAATATAAGATGTCCGATGAACATCATCACGCAGTATACGCCGCCCATGATAAAAAACATCGGTGCGGGGTTGTCATCAAATGCATTAAGTATCGACTGCATGATAGGGCTCGCGATAGCTTTGGCAAGTCCGAATCCGGCAACGGCAAGTCCTGTTGCAAGACCCTTCTTGTCCTCAAACCACAGCATCAGTGTCTTGACCGGTGACAGATAACCTGTTCCAAGACCTATACCCATTATGCATCCGTAAAATATCAGTATCACGGGAAGTGATTTTATCATGATACCAAAGCCGGTTCCGATCATACCTGTTGTAAAGCAGATAGTCGCAATAAGCGACGATCTGTGAATGTTCTTTTCAACTACGTCTCCAAGGAATGCAGCTGACATTCCGAGGAAAAAGATCGCAAGTGAAAATGCCCATTCCGTTGCCGACTTCGAAGCTCCGATATAATCTGCGATCTCTTTTGAAAATGTCGACCAGCAGTAAACCGTACCGATACTGCAGTGAAGCAACAATGCGGGGATCGCACCGCGTACCCATTTGTTTTCCATAGATGATACCTCTCGTTTAAACCTCAGATATTAAACACAAACATAATCATTATAGAATAAGAAAGAAAAAAATCAAGTAGTTATAGACACACAAAGGCTACAAATGCTATTATTACGTATGTTATGAAAAAACCGTTTCATGATCATGAGGAGAATACAGGAAAAGGAGATGAGAGAGATGGAAACTATCGTACGCATCAATGATGCAGTAAACGGGTTCGCATGGGGATGGTTCGGACTTATCATGCTGCTCGGAACCGGTCTGGTATGTACCGTTATCACAAAGTTCTTTCAGATAACACACATCAAGCACTGGTGGAGCAAGACTATCGGAATGGTCCTTCATGAGGATTCGCATGTCAAGAACGAAGCCGGAAGCGTATCCCAGTTTCAGGCACTGTGTACTGCTCTTGCAGCAACTATCGGAACGGGTAATATCGCCGGTGTCGCTGCTGCCATCTGTGTAGGTGGTCCCGGAGCCGTATTCTGGATGTGGATCGCAGCTATCCTCGGTATGATGACCAACTACTCCGAGAACATCCTCGGTATATACTTCAGAAGAAGAAATGCCGAAGGCGAGTGGTCAGGCGGAGCAATGTACTATCTTGCCGACGGACTCGGTTCTTACAAGAACTGTAAAGGTATAGGAAAAGCGCTGGCTGTCATATTTGCCGTATTTGCGATGATCGCCTCATTCGGTATCGGTAATATGGGACAGATCAACAAGATAACGCTGAACATCGAATCCGCGTTTTTCTCGAATATGAATTCGGCAACACTTGCCGGTGTTTCGGTAGTCAACTGGGTGATCGGTGCCATTCTTATGCTCATCGGTGCCGCCATCATACTTGGCGGACTTAAGAGGATCGCAGCCGTAGCCGAAAGGATCGTTCCGTTTATGGCGATCGTTTATGTTATCGGTGCACTTGTCATAATGTTCATGCACATAGGAAGCCTTGGCGCCATGTTCGCTTCAATATTCAAATTCGCCTTCGGTCCGAGAGCCGTTGCCGGCGGAGCCGCAGGTTCTGCTGTTGCTATCGCACTGAACACCGTTAAGAGCGGATGTAAAAGAGGCGTATTTTCCAATGAAGCAGGCCTTGGTTCATCCGTTATGGTACATTCCAACTCCAACGTCAAGGAGCCTGTAAGGCAGGGTCTGTGGGGTATCTTCGAAGTGTTTGCGGATACGATCATCGTATGTACGATGACTGCTATCGTAGTTCTTTCTTCCGGAGCCATCGATCTTGAGACAGGACTTGCAGTTGACGGGGTTAACGATGCAACGCTTGTTGCAAAAGCATTCGGAGCAAGCTTCGGAAAGGCCGGCGAATGGTTCGTTGCGATCGCGGTACTGCTCTTCGCTTTCACAACAGTTATGGGCTGGTCACATTACGGAAGCAAAGCTGTTGAATACCTGTTCGGAGTAAAGGGCGCCAAAGTCTACCGCGTGATCTTCGTTCTTATGATCATATCAGGTGCACTTATGACGTCATCACTTGCATGGGATATCTCGGATACGTTCAACGGTCTGATGATGCTCCCGAACCTTATCGGTGTACTGTCCATGACACCTCTTGTCATCAAGCTTACAAACAACTATGTTGACCGTAAGATCAAAGGCAAGGACATCGAACCGATCCTGTCATATGACAAAGAGATCCAGGCTGAGATGGCCGAGGCAGTAAAGAACGGTGCCGAATAAGTAACTTACAGAAAAATCAATGTTAATCGAGTAGGAGGCGGTCAATGACCGCCGACCTCTCACACCACCGTGCGTACCGTTCGGTACACGGCGGTTCAATCAACTTAACAAGAAGCACACCTTGCGGTGTAGTAGTCTAACATGGAAATCAGTCCAAATTCAGCT
>JAFZQP010000169.1 GCA_017620345.1 Lachnospiraceae bacterium | reverse complement strand
TTTGAAGGATATAATTTCACCTGATTCTCCTTCAAGCATTACTCCCGAAAACATTATAAATGTAGTCAGTGACCATTACAGTGTTTCAATAGATCAGATCAAATCATCAAAAAGAACACAGGATGTTTCACATCCCCGCCAGATAATAATGTATCTGTGCCGGAGCATGACAAATGCTACATATAAGGAAATAGCTTCATTACTGGGCGGAAGAGATCATTCAACGATCATGTACGGTGAAAGATCTATAAGTGACATGATGGAAAAAGATGAATCAACCAGAAGGACGATCGAGACTATAGTTAACAAGTTAAAATCAAACTGATGGTGATAACTTCTTATTTACAAACATGTTATTTAATAATATCAACATTTTATTAATTGCAGAAGATGCCTAAAACAGTGGATCATACAGGTTATCAACAAATCCACATCCTATAATAAGAATAATATTAATTAATCATATATTTATAAATACGTTGTAAGAAGGGAGATCTTATGAGGATCAGATGTTCACAGTCTCAGTTGTTATTCGGTATCAATACAGTTTCTAAAGCTGTACCTTCAAAGACATCAATGACAATACTTGAATGTATACTTTTTACTGCTGATGAAGAAGGTATAAAACTTACAGCAAATGATATGGAACTTGGTATTGAGACTTATATAGAAGGCGAAGTTGAAGTAGCAGGTACTGTTGCTATAGAAGCAAAGATAATATCAAACCTTATAAGAAGTTACAGTGAAGATGATTTTATAATAGATTCTGATGAAGACAATATGGTCCACATTGAATGTGGAAAATCAAAGCTTGATATTCCCGGAAGATCAACTGAGGAATTTGTGCTCCTTCCTGAACTTGACAGAGCAGATCCTATAGAGATATCCCAGTTTTCTTTAAAAGAAATAATAAGACAGACTATCTTTTCAATTTCAGATAATGATACAAACAAGATAATGACCGGTGAACTGTTTGAGATAAAGCAGGATCAGTTCAAGGTTGTATCTCTTGACGGACACAGAATATCTGTCAGAAATATCACACTTAAGAAAAGTTATGATGATAAGTCAGTCATAGTTCCCGGTAAGACTCTTCTTGAATTATCAAAGATTTTACCCGGTGATGTTGATAAAGATGTAATGATATACCTTTGCGAAAATCATGTGATCTTTGAATATGATTCCGTCAAGGTAGTATCAAGGATAATAGAAGGAAATTACTTCAAGATAGACCAGATGATATCAAACGATTATGAAACAAAGATAGATGTCAGCAAAAAAGATCTTCTTGAGGTTATATCAAGATCTACTCTTCTTGTAAAAGAAGGAGATAAGAAACCTATAGTATTTGATGTAAAAGATGAAGTAGCAACATTATCAATAACCTCATCGATAGGAAGTATGAAGGATGATCTTGATATTGAAAAGACAGGTAAGGATATACTTATCGGATTTAATCCGAAGTTCCTGATCGATGCACTGCGAGTCATAGATGATGAATCAGTTACTCTTTATATGGTAAATCCTAAAGCTCCGTGCATCATCAAGAATGATGACGATTCTTATCTGTATCTGATCCTTCCGGTCAACTTTACTGTTTAGGATTTTAAAATGGAAGAGATATATATAAAAGATGATCATATAAAGCTTGGTCAGGCCCTTAAACTTTGCGGCGCTGTCGGATCCGGAGTTGAAGCAAAAGTTTATATAAATGAAGGACTTGTTAAAGTCAACGGTGAGCAGTGTATGCAGCGAGGAAGAAAACTTTTTGAGGGTGACACTATAGAATACAGAAACAGTAAATACATTATTTCGAAGGCTTGAACATTTATTATCAGAGGAATGATATATGTACGTAAGATCATTAGAACTCAGTAATTACAGAAACTACGAAAGAGTCCAGATCGATTTTGATAAGGGTGTGAACATACTGTACGGTGACAATGCCGTAGGTAAGACAAATGTTCTTGAATCAATCTATTTATCAAGTACAACAAAATCACACCGCGGCAGTCGCGATAAAGAGATCGTTAGATTCGGTGAATATGAAGGTCATATAAGATGTCTTTTTGAAAAAAATGAAGTTGATTATCAGATAGATATCCATCTTCGTACCGACAAATCAAAAGGTATAGCGATCAACGGTGTAAAACTTAAGAAAGCTGCGGAACTTATGGGAGTGATCAATGTAATTTTATTTTCTCCCGAGGATCTTTCAATAATCAAGAACGGACCTTCGGAAAGAAGAAGGTTCATTGATTCGGAACTCTGCCAGCTTGATAAAGTATATCTTTATAATCTCACGAGTTATAACAAGATAGTCAATCAGAGAAACAGTCTTCTTAAGGATATAACATATCATCCGGAACTGACTGACACTCTTGATGTATGGGATTCACAGCTGATATCGCTCGGAACAAAGATCATCGACAGAAGAACTCTGTTTGTTAATCAGCTTAATGAGATCATATATGATATCCACAGGAATCTTACGAATGAATCCGAAAAGCTCATGATCAAGTACGAACCGAATGTTGAGATCATGGATTATTCGCAGAAGATCAAGAGAAACCGTGAAAAAGATATAAAGTATAAGCTTACTTCTGTAGGACCTCACAGGGATGATTTTATATTCTATATAAATGATATGGATTCAAAAAAATATGCATCCCAGGGTCAGCAAAGAACCGCGGCTCTGTCACTGAAACTGTCAGAGATCAAACTTGTTCAGAATCTTACCGGACAGCAGCCGATACTTCTTCTTGATGATGTATTGTCAGAGCTTGATTCCAACAGACAGAATTACCTGCTCAACAGCATCGGAAATATACAGACGATAGTGACCTGTACCGGTCTTGATGAATTTATCAATTCAAGATTGACGGTCAACAAGATATTTAAAGTCAGTGGCGGTAAAGTAGTAAGGGAGAATTAATAATGAGTGAAGAATTGAACAACGTCGAAGAGAATTTTGAAGTAGACGGAGAATACGGTGCCGATCAGATACAGATTCTTGAAGGACTTGAAGCAGTAAGAAAACGTCCCGGAATGTATATCGGAAGTACGTCGTCAAGAGGACTTCACCATCTTGTTTATGAGATAGTGGACAACTCGGTTGATGAGGCGCTTGCAGGATACTGCTCGGCTATAGAAGTTACGATCAATCCGGATAATTCGGTAACTGTAGTTGATAACGGACGTGGAATTCCTGTCGGTATCAACAGTAAAGCCGGTATCCCGGCTGTTGAAGTTGTATTTACGATACTCCACGCAGGCGGAAAATTCGGCGGAGGAGGATATAAAGTATCAGGTGGACTTCACGGCGTTGGCGCATCGGTAGTTAATGCTCTTTCAAACTGGCTTGAAGTGCGCATCCGCCAGGAAGGCAAAGTATACATGCAGCGCTATGAAAGAGGTCATGTTGTTAAGAAGCTTGAAGTTATCGACTCATGCCCTGTAGAAGAAACGGGTACGATGGTAACGTTCATGCCTGATGATACTATTTTCGAAGAGACAGTATTTGATTTTGACGTACTCAAGACACGTCTTCGCGAGACTGCTTTTCTGACCAAGAATCTCAAGATCGTTCTTCGCGATACAAGAGGTGAAGAAGAAGTTGAGAGGACATTTCATTATGAAGGCGGTATCAAGGAATTCGTTACATACCTTAACAGGAGCAAGACACCCCTGTATGAGGATGTACTTTACTTCGAAGGTAAACAGAACAATGTTCTTGTAGAAGTTGCAATGCAGCACAACGATTCATTTAACGAGAGCGTGTTCAGTTTCGTAAATAACATAACGACTCCCGAAGGAGGTACTCACCTGACGGGATTCAGAAATGCGATCACCAAAACATTCAATGATTACGCAAGGACTAACAAATTACTTAAGGATACGGAAGCAAACCTTACAGGTGATGATATAAGAGAAGGACTTACCGCGATCATTTCGGTCAAGATCGAAGAGCCTCAGTTTGAAGGACAGACCAAACAGAAGCTCGGTAATTCCGAGGCAAGGAATGCTGTGGATTCGGTAGTATCTGAGCAGCTTACATACTACCTTGAACAGAATCCGACCGTTGCCAAGCAGATATGTGAAAAATCGATACTCGCGCAGCGCGCGAGAGAAGCGGCCAGAAAAGCCCGCGATCTTACACGTCGTAAGACGGCACTTGAAGGAATGGCTCTTCCCGGCAAACTTGCCGACTGCTCGGATAAGGATCCGAAGAACTGTGAGATCTTCATAGTCGAGGGAGATTCCGCCGGCGGAAGTGCGAAGACCGCAAGAAGCCGTGCAACACAGGCTATCCTTCCTCTTCGAGGCAAGATACTTAATGTTGAAAAAGCGCGTCTTGATAAGATATATGCCAATGCAGAGATCAAGGCGATGATCACAGCATTCGGTACAGGCATCCATGATGATTTTGATATCGAAAAGCTTCGCTACGACAAGATCATAATCATGACCGATGCCGACGTGGACGGTGCGCATATAGCTACGCTGATGCTCACCTTCCTCTACAGGTTCATGCCCGAGCTCATAAAGACCGGCCATGTGTATCTCGCACAGCCTCCGCTCTACAAGCTCGAGAAGAACAAGAAAACATGGTATGCGTACAGCGACGAGGAGCTGAACTCCATACTCTCTGAGGTCGGAAGGGATAATAACAACAAGATCCAGAGATACAAGGGTCTTGGTGAGATGGATCCCGAGCAGCTGTGGGAGACCACGATGGATCCCGAGAAGAGGATCCTCCTTAGGGTCGGCATAGCCGAGGACGAGGAGAGCGATGTGGATATCACATTTACCACGCTGATGGGCGACAATGTCGAGCCCAGGCGCGAGTTTATCGAGAAGAACGCCAGATTC
>JAFZQP010000168.1 GCA_017620345.1 Lachnospiraceae bacterium | reverse complement strand
GCTGATCAAGCTTGTGGACTATTATTACAAGAAATACAAGGTAGGCCCGATAGATGCGCTCGCCAAGACCATCGTCAGGGTAAGGGGATCATATGCGCTCGTTGTGATGTTCGCCGATCATCCCGACAAGATCTTTGTTGCAAGAAAAGATTCACCGATGATCATAGGAACGAACAAGAATGAGTCGTTCATCGCATCGGACGTACCTGCGATCCTTTCTCACACGAGGAATGTCTACTATATCGGAAACCTCGAGATGGCAGAGATAACTGCCGGTGAAGTTAAGTTCTATAACCTTGACGGCGATGTGATCGAGAAGGAACTGACGACTATCGAATGGGATGCTGAAGCGGCCGAGAAGGGCGGATTCGAGCATTTCATGATGAAGGAGATACACGAACAGCCCCAGGTGGTCCTTGATACACTTCACAAGTACATCAGGGAAGATAAGGACAAGCTCTCGGTAGACCTTAGTGAGGTGGGACTGACCGATGAAGAGATAAAGAGTTTTTCGAACGTATATCTTGTTGCCTGCGGAAGCGCATGGCATGTAGGCATGGAAGCACAGTATGTGATGGAGGAGTTCGGCGATTATCAGGTCAGGGTTGAACTTGCATCGGAATTCCGCTACAGGAAAAATCGTCTGCCCGCGGATTCGCTTGTCGTAATAATCTCGCAGTCCGGAGAAACAGCCGATTCCCTTGCGGCTCTTCGCATGGCAAAGGAGAAGGGGCTAACAACGCTTGCGATCGTAAACGTTGTCGGATCGTCCATAGCAAGAGAGGCCGATCACTGCATGTACACACTCGGCGGACCGGAGATATCGGTTGCAACGACCAAGGCATACAGCTGTCAGCTCGTATGCATGTTCATGCTCGCGGTCAAGTTTGCTGTGGTTCGCGGACTGATGGATGATCAGGAACACTATCTCAAAGAACTTCTGACGATACCTGACAAGATGAAGAAAGCCCTTGAAGACAAGGAGAGGATACAGTGGTTTGCTGCCAAGTACTCCAATGCAAAAGACATTTTCTTTATCGGGCGCGGTATAGATTATGCAGTATGTCTTGAGGGGTCTCTCAAGATGAAGGAGATAAGCTACATCCATTCCGAGGCGTATGCAGCAGGCGAGATGAAACACGGAACGATCTCGCTGATCGAGGACGGAACGCTCGTTATCGGTGCACTCACACAGACAGATCTGTATGAGAAGACACTTTCAAACATGATGGAGTGCAAGAGCCGTGGTGCGTATCTCATGGGTATCACGTCATACGGCAAGTACGATGTCGAAGATTCGGTAAACTTTGCGGTATACGTTCCCACGGTAGATGAGCACTTTATCGGATGTCTTACGATAATACCGCTCCAGCTTCTGGCATATTACCTGAGCGTATCAAAAGGCCTTGATGTCGACAAACCTCGTAACCTTGCAAAGAGTGTGACGGTCGAGTAAAAAGGCCGTAAAGGAGTTGCAATGAAAAAAAAGGAAATGGTACTCGTTCTTGATTTCGGGGGACAGTATAATCAGCTGATCGCAAGACGTGTCAGGGAATGCAACGTATATGCGGAGGTACATCCGTATACGCTGCCGCTTGACGAGATCAAAGCGATGGCTCCGAAAGGGATCATCCTTACGGGCGGACCGAACAGTGTCTACGCTGAAGGGTCGGCTCATTGCGATCCGCAGCTGTTTTCACTCGGCATTCCGATCCTCGGTATATGCTACGGATCACAGTTGATGGCATATATGCTCGGAGGATCCGTCAAGACGGCGCCTATCAGTGAATACGGAAGTACGGGTGTTACCCTTAACATATCAAGTAAACTTTTCCACGGGATCGAATCCGAGACGGAAGTATACATGAGTCACACGGATCATATCGCAAAGGTCCCGCAGGGATTTGAAGTTACAGGCTCATCAGCCGCCTGCCCGATCGCAGCCATGGAAAACAAGGTTGACAAACTTTATGCGACACAGTTTCATCCCGAGGTCACGCATACGGTTGAAGGCAGGAAGATGATCTCCAACTTTGTTTATACAATATGCGGATGTAAAGGTGACTGGACGATGGAATCCTTTGTCGATCTGAAGATAAGGGAGATAAAGGAAAGGATCGGAAACGGAAAGGTATTGTGTGCGCTGTCGGGCGGTGTTGATTCATCGGTGGCGGCAGTGCTTATGTCCAAGGCGGTAGGCCGCAACCTGACATGCGTATTTGTTGATCACGGACTTCTTCGTAAAAATGAAGGCGATGAGGTTGAGAAGATCTTCGGACCCGACGGACCTTACGAACTCAATTTTATCCGAGTGAACGCGCAGGAGCGTTTTTACGCTAAACTTGCCGGCGTGACCGAGCCGGAAAAAAAGCGCAAGATCATCGGCGCGGAATTCATAAACGTATTTGAGGAAGAAGCGAAGAAGATCGGAGCGGTTGATTTTCTCGTTCAGGGAACGATCTATCCGGATGTGATTGAGTCGGGCCTCGGAGATTCAGCCGTGATAAAATCACACCATAACGTCGGCGGCCTTCCGGATCACGTTGATTTCAAGGAGATAATAGAACCGCTTCGCATGCTGTTCAAGGATGAGGTGAGGAAGGTCGGACTTGAACTCGGACTTCCGAAGTATCTCGTATACAGACAGCCGTTCCCCGGACCCGGACTCGGAGTCAGGATCATAGGCGAGATCACCGCAGAAAAGGTCCGTATTACGCAGGACGCTGATGCGATCTTCAGGGAAGAGATCGAAAAAGCAGGTCTGTCACGCAAGATAGGACAGTACTTTGCGGCTCTTTCAAATATGCGTTCCGTCGGTGTCATGGGAGATTTCAGAACATACGATTACGCGGTCGTCCTCCGTGCAGTCGATACAGGCGACTTCATGACAGCATCGTGCACCAACATCCCGTTCGAGGTTTTGCAGACATGCATGAACCGCATCATCAACGAAGTGAAGGGCGTCAACAGAGTCATGATTGACCTGACGAGCAAACCCCCGGGAACGATAGAGCTTGAATAATGTACAGATTCTCGAGAGTGCAGTATCTATGCGGATTTGAGAGAAGTACAATTCTTCCGTGACAATAAAATGACAATATAAACTTGGAAAAAGTCATTTTGGAAGAATAATTCAGAGGTTATATACGGTGAATCAATTGAGCCGTAGTGAATGTATTTATTACATTTACTACGGCTCTTTTTGTTGTTCCGTTATTTACTTTTGGGCTTACGTTTACGTTTTGTTTTTAGAGATGTTTCCGGATTGACATCTGCAACAGGAGTTTTGTCGGGGATTGAAACATCTTTTGGAATGGGCATGACATTGACATGGTTTTCGTCAAATACAGGTGCCGGCTTTTTCCCAAGAGCCCGCCTTGCTGTTTCTGCTTCAATGCGTTGATCCATTGGAGGCGGATAACCATAGATCGGCTCATCAGAGCTGAGAGAGTCTGAATGAGCAATCTGCCAGGCGTAATACTCGTCGGGTGTTATTTTACCTTCAACCATGAGGTCCCTGACACCACACCAATTGTACAGGATTTCTGCCAGATTGGTCTTTCTGATGATCTGCTGGTTAGTTGTTGATTCGGTTGTCTTGTCAAATACGAAATGCAGTTCGCCGTCGATCAGCTTAGGCACAAATCCGTAGAGCTGATCAAGAGCAAATAAAAAATGTTCAACACTTGATGGACTGTTGGGGTCCGGATCACGAAGGGTGGCCCTGTCAACCTCGAGAGCATCTGCGATAGTCATTAGAGTGTCTTCATCCGGATATCGGTTACCAAGCTCGTAGTTTCGGATCGCACTTTCACTTAAGCCGCATTCATCAGCAAGCTGTTTTTGAGTAAGATGCCTTAGAGTGCGAAAAGACCTGATTTTTGCGCCTAATTGAAATTCGACCCCTGTGATTTCTTTATTCATAAAGGAACCTCCTCCGTTCATTTATGAAATGAGTATAACACAATCCGTTCGAAAATGAAATGTTTTTTCGAAAAAGGTATTGACAGTTCAGATATGAACGGTTAGAATACAAAACATAAAACAGTTCAGATATGAACGGTTGGATAAAAACAAGCAAAGGAGAACAAAAGATGGAAATGAATGAAACGGTAAGATCGGACAACAGATCGGTATTAAGGTGCGGAGATGTCATGGAGATCCTTGGGGTATCAGATGGAAAAGCCTATGGGATCATAAGACAGCTCAACAAAGAACTCGAGGCAAAAGGATTTCATACGATAACCGGCAGGGTAAGCAGACAGTATTTTGAAGAAAGCTTTTACGGTATTACTGCAGCAAAGGAGGCGATCTGATTGGCAGTTATTAAGAATGAGAAAACCGGCAAGTGGGAAGTTCGTACATATTATAAGGACTTTACGGGAGAAACAAGGCAGAAAACAAAAAGGGGCTTTGAAACGAAGAGGGAAGCGCAGGACTGGGAAAGAGCATTTAAACTTCAGAAAGATCAGAACATGGATATGTACTTTTCTGACTTTGTCGAGATTTACACAACGGACAGAAAGCCGCGTGTCAAATACAATACCTGGCTGACAAAGCAGCACATTATTGATACGAAGATCATGCCGTACTTTGAAAAGAAGAAACTGTCCGAAATCCGGACATCGGATATTCTGGGTTGGCAAAACGAAATAATGAAGCTGACAAGAAAGGACGGGACTCCATATTCCCAGACATATCTTAAAACCATACACAATCAGCTCAGTGCCATATTAAACCATGCGGTAAATATGTATGGACTAAGAGTTAATGTAGCCCGTAAGGCCGGGAACATGGGAAAGGAACAGTCAAAGGAGATGCTTTTTTGGACGCAGGATGAATATTTAAGCTTTATTGATACGGTTGCTGATAAAGAAGAAAGCTATATCGCATTCGAGATACTTTACTGGTGCGGGATCAGGTTGGGAGAACTTTTGGCGCTTACGCCTTCGGATTTCGATTTTGAAACTCATACACTTTCCATAAATAAATCATTTCAGCGCATCAAGCGTAGTGATGTGATCACGGATCCGAAGACACCCAAGAGTAACAGAAGGATCATTATGCCGGAGTTTTTGTCGGTTGAGGTTGAGGATTATATCAAACGTTTATACGGGATAACAAAACATGATCGGATCCTTCCCTTGTCCAAGAGTTTCCTTCACCACGAAATGGATCGTGGAGTGACACTTAGCGGTGTAAAGAGAATAAGGATACATGATCTCAGACACAGCCATGTCAGTCTGTTGATCAATATGGGATATTCTGCACTGGCGATCGGTGATCGTGTAGGACATGAGGCGATAGACATTACATATAAATATGCTCATCTCTTTCCTACTGTGCAGACCGATATGGCTAAGCAGCTTGATCTGGAAAGATCAACTCTTTTGAAACATACAAGAAAAGAAGAAACGGAGGAAGGATCAGATGCCAAAGAAGAATCGTGATGAATACAACAGGTTGAGAAACAGAACAATAGCATTTCGCATGTCTCCGGAGGAGGAAGCCGAACTTAATGAAAGAGTAAAACTTATGGGATACCGGACCAAGCAGGATTATCTGATAGATGCAGTTTTGCATAACGAGGTAAGAGCGGTTGGAAATCCATTGATGCTGGTTCAGTTCAGACATGTACTGACAAGGATAGAAGAGGAACTGATCCGGATTTCAGATCGATCAGAAGTCGATGAAGAGCTGTTCGCTCCGATAAGAAGCATCCGGGAAATACTTATCGCATTTGAAAACGGAAAAGCCGCCGACACAAGCAATGTGTTGATCAAAAAACAGGAGCTCGACAGAATGCTTCACAGATATGATACATGGCCACCCAATTCCGGGCACGCACGG
>JAFZQP010000167.1 GCA_017620345.1 Lachnospiraceae bacterium | reverse complement strand
CCAGAAGAAAACCTTGTTCGTATCGATACCGGAAAGGTTGGCTGCCTTTCTGTTACCGCCGAGTGCATATATCTGACGTCCGGCTACGGTCTTACTTGTAATAAATCCGTATACGAATATAAGGATAGCCATGATCAGAAGTACGAACGGCAGTCCGTTTGCTCTTGAAAGCTTGTAGAAGAAGAACCAGATGATGAAAAGCATGATGGCAAGCTTGAGAGCTATCTGCCAAACAGGATTGACTGCAAAGTTGTATTTCTTCTTGGTAGCATAGCTTCTGAATTCCGAATATATCAGTACGATCGAAGCAATAATGGCAACTATGATGCTGACGATATCGATCGTTCCGTCTCCGAACGGAATCTGGATCGACGGAAGGAATCCCGCTCCGATAAAGTTATAGGATTCATCAAAGGGACCTTTTGTCTGCGCCTGAAGCAGCGTATATGTAAGTCCTCTTCCCATAAGCATCGTTGCCAGTGTTACGACGAATGGCGGGATACTTAAGTATGCAATGAAAAATCCTGCAAACAGACCTGTGAGAAGTCCTACCGCAAGAGCAGCGATTATAGCCACCCACATGTTCATCTTGTAGTCTATCATTATGATACCGGCTACAGAACCCGTTACCGCAACGACAGAACCGACACCAAGATCGATGTTACCTGTCAGTACACACAGCAGCATACCTATTGCCAGGATGACAACGTATCCGTTCTGCATGATAAGGTTGTTGATATTTACGGGTTTTGCGTTTGCGCCTTTTGTCGTGATCGCAAACAGAATAAATATTCCTATCAGGATCAGAAACATTCCGTACTGTTTAAGATCCATATTAACGATTTTTTTGTTCTTAGTTTCCATCTCCATCTCCCTTTCTCATATGAGCCATGATAAGCTGCATTATACGCTCCTGTGAAAACTCGTCCCTGTTAAGCTCTCCTGCTATCTCTCCTTCGTTTATGACATAACATCTGTCACACGTTCCGATTATCTCGGGCATTTCCGACGAGATAACTATGATTGCTTTTCCTGCTTTGGCAAGTTCATTGATTACACAATAGATCTCATACTTTGCACCTACGTCGATACCTCTTGTAGGCTCATCCATGATCAGGACATCCGGCTGCGTCAGCATCCATTTGGCAACCACGACTTTCTGCTGGTTACCGCCGGAAAGCGATCCGACTACCTGATTGATGGAATTGGCTTTGACGTTTATTCTGTCTTTGTATTCCTGTGCCGCAACAATCTCATCATTTGCATTTATGACACCGTTCTTTGAGAAGAAGAACGGTCTTGCTGCGATCGTCATGTTCTCTTTTATATCTCCGATAAGATTCAGACCGTATGTCTTTCTGTCTTCGGAAATATATGCCAGTTTGTTTTGAACAGCATCCTTGACGGTTTTGATCTGTGCTTCCCGTCCGTTTATCATGATGTGTCCCGATATCTTCTGTCCGTAACTTCTTCCGAACAGACTCATAGCAAGTTCGGTCCTTCCGGCTCCCATCAGTCCCGCAAGACCGACAACCTCACCTGCACGGACCTTAATGTTTATATCCTTGAGTACCTGACGGTGCTCATCATCAGGATGAAATACATTCCAGTCTCTTACTTCAAATACCACATCCCCGATCGTCACACCTTCTCTTACGGGATAACGGTTTGTCATCTCACGTCCGACCATCGCCTTTATAACTCTGTCTTCGGAATAATCATCCACTCCTTTGACAAGAGTCTCTATGGTCTTACCGTCTCTGATGATCGTGACCGAATCGGAAACATACTCTATCTCATTAAACTTGTGTGAAATGATGATACAGGTTATTCCCTGTTCCTTGAGCTGAAGCATTATATCAAGAAGCTTCCTACTCTCTTCATCATTCAGAGCTGCCGTCGGCTCGTCAAGTATAAGAAGTTCAACCTTCTTTGCCAGAGCCTTGGCGATCTCTATAAGCTGCTGTTTTCCTACTCCAAGGGTGTTGATAGGAACGTTGACATCCTCATGCTCCAGTCCCACCTTTGCAAGCATTTCCTGGGCACGGCTTCTCGTTGCCGTCCAATCTATGATACCCTTTCTGCTCGTCTGTTCATTACCTATGAACACATTCTCCGCTACGGAAAGCAGTGGGCTCAGCGCCAGCTCCTGATGAATAATAACGATACCTTTTGCTTCGGAATCCCTAAGGTTGTGGAATTTGCAATGCTCACCCTTGTAAAGTATATCTCCATCGTACGTTCCGAAGGGATACACTCCCGATAAGACGTTCATCAGCGTGGATTTGCCGGCTCCGTTCTCACCGCATATAGCGTGGATCTCGCCTTTTTTAACCTTAAGATTAACATCGTCAAGAGCCTTTACTCCGGAGAATTCCTTCGTAATATGATTCATTTCCAAGATGTAATCCGACATCCTACCTACTCCTTCTGTCTTGTCTTCTCTTAAAAACAGGGCGGCTTCAGCCGCCGCCCTGTTTAAATGAAGTGATCAAAGTCGATACTGATTATTCAGCAAGCTGCTCTTCTGTGTAGTAGCCGCCGCCGATTATAACTTCCTTATAGTTGTCCTTATCTACGGGTACAGGCTCGCAAAGGTATGAAGGAACTACGATCTTACCGTT
>JAFZQP010000166.1 GCA_017620345.1 Lachnospiraceae bacterium | reverse complement strand
CGTTTGGAAGAAGGATACCTTTGACGCGATCCTTTCCGAGCGCGTGCACGCAAAGGGCCGCCGATACGGAGCTGTCCTTTCCGCCCGAGATCCCGAGTACAGCGTTACAGCCCGGGCCGTTTAGTTCAAACCAGTTTTTGATCCATTCTGATGCTTCTTTTGCAACTGCTTCTGCGTTAAAACTCATGTTTTCCCCTTCCGGATAAATTGATCGGTCATCATGGATGCCGTTTATCTGCTTTATCGGCCAGAAATTCATATACCTCATCGGGCACCAGCGCACGGACCTTAGCAAGATCGCCTTCAGATAGGGCATTTCTGACCTCTGTAGCACTGATGTCGATATATTTGGGATCCTCTTTTACAAAAGTGAAGTTATCTTTGTATCTTCGCGTCAGATCATCCATCACATCATCGGCTGTGGCACCTCGTTCGAATATGATGAATTTATTCCGGCTAACCAATTCTTCACCCTTATACCATATGCCAAGTTCTCCGACTTTATCAGTGCCCATGCAGAGGATGATATCGGAATAGCCGACTGTGTTTTTCATGTATTCGATGGTATTTACGGTCTTGCCGTCGACGATCCCGTCAAGTTCCGCATGTGAAACCTTAAACCCGTACCGTTTGGCGATTTTTTCAAGTAAAGCCACACGTTCCCGCACGATCGAATCTTCCCTGAATCCCTTCCAGCTTCTAAGGAATTCATCCTTGGCAGGCACATATATAACATCGGAATCGGGGATCATTTCACCCGCTTTAAGCCCGATGTTTACATGGGCTGTCGTGACCGGATTAAACGTTCCGAATATGAGTATCGCACTGTCATGTTCCTTTAAGAAATCACTCATGAATAGATTATAGACAAAAAACGTGCGGTTAACAATAATAATTATGCGCATAATAATTTATGTCAACTATTTTTAGTGTAATCTATTGACAAAGCACCACAATATATAGTATATTCGTTTTGTGAATGATATTATGTTAAGTAATTACGTTAATTAAATGCAAATTATGTTAATCACAACATATGGTCATTCGGGGAATTTTCAATACTCAATATAGACTTTGAAAGGGTGGAAAAACAGGATGAAAAAGGTATTGTCATTGATTTTGGTATCAGCCATGGTGCTGCTGGGAGTTTTAACATTTGATATCACCAGTGCACAGGCTGACAGTGATACAACGATCTCAGGAAGTGTAGCGACCGGATCGACCGCATCTATCTTAAAGGTAGATACGAGAGAAGGCACATACGAGATCAAGATCGACTCAAGCACACAATTTTCAGGAGGTAAAGTCCTTCTGCCGGGTAAAAATGTAACAGTGTCACTTCGTCATGGAGACGATGCTTATCTTCATGCAGTATCTATTAAAGCCGGAGGGGCCGGCGGAGTCGTTATCGACAACGATACTACCAAGGAGATAAGCGGCAAGATCAAGGACGTTTCAAGCAAAGATTCATTGTACATTGAAACGTCCGATGGTGATCAGATGATCAAGTTTGATGACAACGCAGATCTTTCAGGTATAACTTATCTCATCGCAGGTAACTCATATGTGTTTAAGATCGCCAAGGCAAATGATTCAAACTGGTATGCACTTGCAATCTCTGATTCATACTCTTCATCCTACGGTAATTCAGTAACCACTTCTTCTTATTCGTATACAGACAGTGCAACATTAAGCGGTGAAACCTACACATGTACGGGAACAGTCACCAGCTCAACCAAGCCCACAGTTCTTTATCTTAACTGCTCTGACGGAGAAAGACAGCTTAAGATAGACGCCTCAACGGATACCTCCCGCGGCTATATCCAGCTTCCCGGAACCAAGCTTACGGTTACCTACCGTTACGGTTCTGATGCATACTGGCATGCCGTTTCCATTGAAGGTCCTACAGCAAAGAGCAGCGGCGCAAGCGTAAAGAGCGACAACCCCACAACAGTTGTAGGAACAGTATCATCAAAGACCACAGCCGATAAGCTCTACCTTGATGTAAGCAACGGAGAGATGGAGATCAAACTCGATTCACTGAGCAATCTCGACGGAGTAAAGGCTCTTACACAGGGAATGAAGATCACGGTTAAGATCGGATACGGATCAGATGCATACTGGCACGCACTTTCAATCAGCAAGTAGACAGAATCCCTCCATATATCTATAAGAAACAAAAAGGTGTATAATAAACGGCAGGTATTTTACCTGTCGTTTATTACGTTATGGGGGATTTCATGGAAGGATTCTACAGAAAAATACAAAGCAGTTTTGTCTTTAACGACATGCTGATAAATTACCTTATCGACTGCAATGATCATATCACGATGCAGATGGTCCCTCTCGGGATGGAGGATAGTATCACCGATGAGGGTAAGATATTTAGGGGCGATAACCTGATCCAGGTTCATTTTGCCGGAGACGATCAGCCGGGAGCTTATGCGGGCGGAACCACAATGCGCAATTCAAAGTCTGCGGGAAATACCGTCTTTGAACGTCAGGAAGTTTTAAGACAAGACCATGACGGCAAAGAGGAGGTAACGGTCCTTACTCATTGCAAAGATGATAAATGCCGTTCGTTTGTACAGAAACTCTCTTTTACAGAGGGCGACTATGCAGTAAAGATAAGCACTTCCGTTACGAACGGATCCGATGTTCCTGCCGATATCCAGTTCCTAAGCAGCTTTTCTCTTGGTGATATCACTCCTTTTGAAAAGGGCGATGCAACGGAGTGCATGAGCATATACAGGTTAAGGAGCAAATGGTCATATGAGGGGCGACTTATCTGTGAGGATATCGAAGATCTGCAGCTTGAACCGTCATGGGCTCATTGGCATCCGTGCGTGTTAAAGTACGGGCAGAAGGGATCGATGCCCGTTAAGGAATATTTCCCCTTCGGTGCAGCATATGATAAGAAAAACAACGTCACCTGGGCAGCAATGCTTGGCATTGAGTCATCATGGGAAATGGAATTTTACAGGAGAGACAGTGCGCTCTGCCTTGGAGGCGGATTGGCCGACAGAGAATTCGGGCACTGGGCTAAAAGACTTATGCCCGGCGAAACCTTTGAGACGCCCTATGCACTATTAACGGTCTGCAAAGATGGTGTTGATACCGCATCCCAGAGACTTACATCTTACGGTAAGAGATATCTTGAAAAAGGTCCCGGATGTGAAAAAGATCTTCCCGTCATGTTCAATGAATACTGCACGACGTGGGGACTTCCTTCACATGAGAACATCTCCGGGATACTTGAGGCGATAAAGGGACACGGTTTAAGTTATTTTGTCGTTGACTGCGGGTGGTTTGTCGAAGAAGGCAGACACTGGGGAGACGGAATGGGAGATTACATACCTTCCGATAAGCTTTTTCCGGAGGGTATCAAACATACCGCCGATACGATAAAGGCAGCAGGT
>JAFZQP010000165.1 GCA_017620345.1 Lachnospiraceae bacterium | reverse complement strand
TGCAAGCAGCACTATAAGGAATACATAGCTGATGAACAGTCCGTAGCTTGCTCCTCCGATGACCTGTATCAGCCCGAAGATCATACCTGCGGCAAACGTTCCTGCAACATTTCCGAGTCCGCCTATGACAACGATAACGAACGCTATAAGCAGGTAATGCCCTCCGCTTGAGGGGTACCATGTCCACTTCATACCGACGCAGGCTCCCGCTATTGCCGCCGATGCGGCTGCCAGCCCGGATGCGATAGCAAACGTCCTTCCGACATTTATACCTGAAAGTGCCGCTGCGTCCGGATCATCCGATACGGCACGTATCGACCTTCCGATGCCTGTTCTCCTGATAAACACAGACAGTACCAGTATCGATATCCCCGATATCACAAGGAGCAGTATGTTAAGCACTGATATTGAAAGCCCGGCTATCATGACCGTACTGTTGCCGTACGATGTCGCCATGTGTCTTGCATCGGCCCCAAATACAAGAAGCATCGCATCCTTTAATATGACAGATATGCCGAAGGTGACAAGAAGGGCGCTTTCCTCGCCATCCCTCATCGCTTTATTGACAAGATTCCTCTGAACCAGATAACCCCATCCGAACATTAGCGGTACGGTTATCGCAAGTGATATGAGCGGATCGATACCAAGAGATGAAGACAGCACCATGGATCCGTATGCTCCGAGGAGGATATACTCTCCATGGGCAAGATTGGTAAGTCTTACTATGCCGAGTATGAGCGACATACCGAGCCCTATCACCGCATATACTCCACCGAGGAGTATCCCGTTTATCAAAACCTGAAGGATGTACAAAATCGTCTCCTTATATTCCGAAATATGCCTTTCTGACTTCTTCGTCCGAAAGGTCAGATGATCTTCCTTCGAGCACGGTCCTGCCGCGCAGCATGATATATGTATACTCTGTCTGGCGCATCGCCCTTCTCGTATCCTGCTCGATAAGTACGATTGTCATCTTATCTTCCGAGTTAAGACGCTTCAGCCTTGCATATATATCTTTAACAACGACCGGGGCCAGTCCCATCGACAGTTCATCAAACAGCATCAGTGAAGGCTTCGACATCATCGCACGTCCGATCGCGGTCATCTGTCTCTCCCCTCCGGAGAGCGTTCCGGCTGTCTGCTTTCTCTTATCGAAAAGCGCAGGGAAAAGTTCGTATACTTTCGAAAGCATCTGCCTGCTCTCTGATCTGTTGGCATGGCTGCCTGTCAGCAGATTGTCCTCAACTGACATCCTCGCAAAACACCTTCCGCCCTGCGGAACAAGTGACAATCCCGAAGATACGCGCAACTCGGGAGCCTTTTTTGTAATATCCTCACCTCGAAATACGATCCTTCCCGATGACGGTATTACAAGGCCCGCAACAGCGTTCATCAGCGTTGTCTTCCCGGACCCGTTTGTTCCGATGACCGAAACGAACCCGCCTTCGGGTATGTCCATGCTGACATCATCCACTGCCGGAAAATCACCGTAATTGATCTTTATATTCTCAATCTTCAGTATCGAAGTATCTTCACTCATCATCAGTACCCAGATACAGTTCCTCGACTATTTCCGATGCCATTACATCGGCAGGTGCACCTTCCGTTACGTTCCTGCCCTCTGACATGCACATCAGCCGGTCCGTGGCATTTAGCATAGTCTCGATGTTATGCTCGATCCATATGATCGTATGGCGCTTATCCCTAAGTTTTCCGACAAGACGGATCATCTCGGATGTTTCCGTTTCGGTAAGTCCGGCCGCAACTTCATCAAGAAGAAGTATCTTCGGTTCGGTGGCAAGAGCCCTTGCGAGTTCAAGCTTCTTGCGGTCAAGAAGAGTCAGTTCTCCCGACAATGCGTCCTTCCTGTCGATAAGTCCCGTCTGTATGAGCGCTTCTTCGGCATAGGACGCGGCATCTTCCTTCTTTCCGGCTCCGTGCGTTGCCGCCGCAAGGACATTTTCGAAAACACTCATACCTGTAAACGGCCTCGGTATCTGCCACGTTCGTCCGATACCTATCCTGCAGCGCTCAAACGGCGGAAGGTCGTTCATGCGCCTGTCAAAACAGAATACCGAACCGCCTGTCGGTCTGATAAAACCGGACAGGGCATTGAGCATCGTTGTCTTGCCGCAACCGTTCGGTCCTATAACACCAAAGACCTCCCCCTCCGTTACGCGGAAGGAAAGGTCATTGAGAATACGGACACTGCCGTATCCGCAATCAACATTTTCAAATACGACCGCATCCATCAGTTTTTATTGTTTGTCGCGTTCCCCGGCAGGTACTGCCCGGTCAGCGGGATCTCGGGATGGAGTGAATTGTCGACTATCTTAAGTACGAGTTCTCCGTCCTCGCGTTGCCACTGTCCCCCGCACAGGACCGTCCTCGCGAACGTCAGTCCTTTCATCTTCTGATCATACTTCACATGTCCTATGATCGTATCTACATCAAGCTCTTTTATGGCTGTCCGGATGTCTTCCTTATCAAGTGATCTTGTATTATTGAATGTATGTATCGCCAGTTCAAGAGCTTCATAAGCGTATGCCGCAGGCTGTGGCATGACACGTCCGTCATGATCCGCCCTGTAAGCCTTGTCTATCTCTTCGGAGGATATGCCGGTAAGCTGCGATGAATACGGGTTCGTCGGTGCCCACCATACCTGTGTCATTATCCCGTCGGATAGATCTCCGAGTGCTTCGACATCAGACTGGAGCAGGCAGCACTTACCCATCGTGACACCCTTGACCTCTACTCCAGCACTGATTATCGCATTGTATGAGTTCATAAAATCGGGCGGTATGTTCGTGCCCGCGATGATGTCTATGTTCTCGCTCTTAAACTTGTTCGCAAGACTCGTAAAGTCCGTTGTCCCCGACGGATACTGGCCCGGATCTATGCATTCGTAACCATCCTCGGGAAGACGCTTTACAAAAAGATCATGCCATGCCGTACCGTCCGCATCGTTTGCAAACAGTATCCCGACCTTTGCGCCGCTTCCGATGCCGCACCCTGCGACACTCCACAGCGCACGCTGGCTCTCATACACATCATCGAGCGTGTAGAAGCTTAAGAATGTCCAGTTATACTCATCCCTTGAGTTGGCTACAGGATCGATAGGTGCCTGCGATGCTATACACGGCACCTCATATCTCTCGGCAACCTCAGTTACCGGT
>JAFZQP010000164.1 GCA_017620345.1 Lachnospiraceae bacterium | reverse complement strand
GTCGTCGCCGAAGACGTTATCGACCATAAGGGGAATATAATAATCAAGAAGAACACGTCTCTTGATAAGTTTCTTATCCAAAAGCTCCAGATAGCAAAGATATCATGTATAAACATCAAGGAGCCGGAAGACTTCCTCACAACATATTTTGAAAAGATCAAGGTCAGCAAGACTTTCAATCAGTTCTTTGAGATCTATTCGAGGAATTTCTTTGAGTTCAAAAAAATGATGGAGGATTTTCTCAAGACCAAGCAGCCGATCGATTCGAACAAGCTTTATGAGATCATCGATGAGATTACTGGGCCTTTCAAGCACAGCAAGATCACGATTCTGGATATGCTGACTGTTCTTGAGACAGCCGAGGCTGATTTCCTTTATACGCATTCGATAAATGTCGCACTTATTTGCAATTACACTGCAAAGTGGTTCAGGCTGGATGAGGAAGATGCCAAGTCCCTTGTTCTTTGCGGATTTTATTATGATATAGGCAAGTTCATGATCCCCCAGGATATTCTTCTGAAACAGGGGCGTCTTACCGACGAGGAATTCAAAACGATCAAAAACCATACCGTTATCGGATACAAACTTCTCCAGCCGCTTAATATAGACGAGCGTATCAAGGTCTGCTCTCTTATGCATCATGAGAGAATAGACGGAACGGGTTATCCGCAGGGACTTGTTGACGAGCAGATAGACCAGTTTGCCAAGATCATAGCGATCCTTGACAGTTATGAGGCTATGACGAGCTATCGATCGTATCGTGCACCTCTGTGCCCGTTCACAGTCATAGAGATGTTCGAAAAAGACGGCTACGGCAAATATGATACCGGATGCTACATGACATTCCTTGAGAGGATGGTCGAGGAATACATCGGCAAGGAAGTTGAGCTTACAGACGGAACGATATGTGTTGTAGTCCTGATAAACAAACAGAAACACTCACGGCCGATGGTCAAGACCGTAAACGGCGACTACATCGATCTTGCAAGCCGCAAGGATCTGTCAATAAAAGCTTTGGTGTAAACACCAAAGCTTTTTTATTCCCACTTCTGTTCTCTCTTGAGCTGTCTGTATATATTGTAGCCCTTTTCAAGTATCACCCTCTCATTATCAAATTTCAGAAGATGATAGGCTTCATGGTATTTGTAATATCCGCTGTCCCTGAAGTATTCTTCGTGCTGGGGTTTGGAATTGTAGCTGTTCGAGCGCATAAGATACCAGTGCACTTCTTTTGAGACCGTATCTTCCGGAACAACAAACGAATAGATGGTCTTGTCGATATACTCGACTATGGTTCCGTCGACTCCGGCCTCTTCCTTTACCTCACGAAGGGCAGTGGCTTCATGATTTTCACCTTTTTCAACAGTACCTTTCGGCAGTACCCAGCCTTCATATCTGTTGTTGTAGTTTTTGTAAAGCAGCAGGATTTTGCCTCTGTGTATAACAAGCCCGCCGCAGCTGACCGCTTCTATCATGACAGTGATTGTATCATTCCTTAAAATAAGCGTCAAATACTCTTTTGGCTATCGGAGCGGCAACCGCTCCACCGCTTCCACCGCCTTCTACAATGACGGTAACGGCTATCTCGGGTTCATCTTCTCCCGCAAAACCCGTGAACCATGCATGTGACAGTGATTTGTTTGAAGAGTATTCGGCAGAACCCGTTTTACCCGATATCTTATAGCCTTCCGTATCCCTTATCCTTGTGGCTGTACCGTTTACGACAACTTCCCTCATCATCTTTTGAAGACTTTCCGAATAGTTTGCATCTATGAGTCTTCCGTATTCGCGTACGCGGTTTCTTCTGATGGTACCTCCGTCGGAGTTTTCTATCGAAGATATGACATACGGTTTCATGAGTATTCCGTCATTTGCGATCGCGCTCGTTATAAGAAGCATATGAACCGGGCTTATAAGCGTTTTGCCCTGACCTATACCTGTCTGCAGCAGCTCGTCCGTTGTGGAATCCTCTCCTATATCAGAGGAAGCCATCGAATACTTGAACGGAAGCGGCAGTTCTTTATTGAACATAAGCTCATCAAGCGTTTCCCTGAACTTCTTTTTGTTAAGTGTGGACGTAATGTTTGCAAAAGATGAGTTACAGGATTTTGCAAAACTGTCATCGAAGTTGACCCATCCGTGGCTGACCTCGTTGTAGCAGCTGATAACAGAGCCTTTATATTCAAAGCTTCCCTTGCATTCAAAACCGTAGTCGGACACGTTTCCCTTATTTTCTTTAAGATATTCAAGTGCTGTCACGATCTTGAATGTCGATCCCGGCGGGTAAGATCCGAGAAATGCGCGGTTTAACAGAGGCGAATTGTCAGTATCTGCATTTAATACGTCCCATCTTCCGATGACTTCGTTAGGATCAAAATCGGGTTTTGACACAACAGCCAGTATCTCGCCGGTCTTAACGTTCATTGCGACCACGGCTCCGCGTCTGTCATCCATGGCATCGTATGCAGCCTCCTGCATAGCAGTATCAAGAGTCGTGATAACGTTATTACCGCGATTTTTTCTTCCCTCAAGATCGTTCCTGATACGCGTTGCGATATTTCCGTCGCACGTCAGCAGCGTATAGTTTTCCATACTCTCGACTCCGAGAACACCGTGCGTTGAATAGCCGACTATATGTGCGAACGTATTTCTGTACGGGTAACTCCTGTAATATCCGCCGTCGTTATCGGACTTTGTCGTTGCAAGAACATCTCTGTCCCTTGAAAGTATGTCGCCGCGGATAAGGCGCGATTCAAGAAGTGCCTGCCGTTTATTATATGTGTTGTTTATTATCGTCTTGCTCTTTGCCTGCGTATAATATCCGAGATATGCGAGCATGACGAGAAACAGCACAAGAAATAAATAGGTTATGGCACCTATCTGACGGTTTGAATCAATATGATGACGTCCTTTTCTGACGTTTGTTTTTTCTCTCTTTTCCTTCTTTTTAAAACTCATCTTCATAAACTCTGTGTATTGTCAAGATCCACTATATTGAGCTTTTCGGTCTGAAAATCAGCAGCCGTGGGCATCTTCTGACCATTG
>JAFZQP010000163.1 GCA_017620345.1 Lachnospiraceae bacterium | reverse complement strand
CATCCTGTGCGTTTGCAGATGCCTGTGTAAGTCCACGGATCTGGCTTCTCATCTTCTCACTTATCGTGAGGCCTGCTGCATCATCTGCCGCACGGTTGATCTTGTAACCGGACGAAAGCTTCTCTGTGACCTTCTTCTGACCGTCTGTCGTTATTCCAAGCTGTCTGTTTGCATTCATTGCCTGCATATTGTGCTGTACTACCATAACCTTTTCCTCCTTGAATGAATCTGCGCCGAGCGCTCCGATTAGTTCCTTTACTTGTTATGTATATCGGATAACATCTGTAATACTTAACCCCTGTTTTCCATTTTTTTGATTTTTTTGTTCAAACGGGCGAAAACCAGTCTCCTTCACCCCCCGCATCAAGCCATCCGTCCTTGTATTCTCCAAAGTATCCGCTCTCCAATATCGTCTCATAGAACTTCTTAGCTGACATATTGTTTCTATATTTAGGGTTATGAAACAGCATTACCATATCAGGTATTTGTTCAGCATTTTCAAACGTTACCGCATCATAGTCCTTCGATAACCAGTCTATATCTTCTTTTGTTATATCCTTCTCGTTAACAAACCAGCTCCCCCGGCGAAGGGACGCGAACTGCCTTCTAACGTATGCGTCCGGATATTTGTCCGTTACATACGTCCCATATGTTTCAAACTCTGAAAAACCGAGTTTCAGGTAGATGGGATCAACTGACTCTATGATCTTCTCCCATATATTATTACCCTTAACAGGTGCATTCCCAATGGCTTCCATCAGCTCCTTCATATATTTTCGGTTAAAGATCATGTGTTCGGAAATGAACGATCCTTTTATCTCTTTCTTAAGACCAAGAAGTTTCTCGATGGTACTGAAATATCCCGGAATGAATTCATTCTTGATGTCAAAAAAGGGTGTATTGTTTTCATCGAACATATCTACTTCCCGAAGAGGTACCGTGTCCATATCCCAAGACATATAGAATTCACCATTACAGACATTACAAAACGACATTTTCAGGTACTGCTGATAATACCAGCCGCATCTGACTTCCGGCAGCATTTCCTCATCCGTCCGCATGATATATTCCTTGATATAATCTACAACAGGCTGACGCTTTACCAGTTCTTCTTCATTAAGAGTACGTATCGGAAGGCCAATATATTTTTTTTCTATATCCTCATTCACGATATCGCACAACTCCGTGTTGCCGATAAATATCAGCTCACTCACCGGAAGGTACTTAATCACTCTTTCCGGCTGAATATGCCTCATCCTAAGGTAATCCTTGGGTATTGTCGGTATTATCACCTGTATCTTATCTGATTTCATGCTCGTAGCACCTTTTCCTTATACTGTTCTATTTCCTTCGGCGTAACTGTCTCCTTACATTTCAGAAGATGTATCATTTCCTGAAACGCCGGAGGAACACCGCTGTCATCATACCCTTCCACCCAGTCAGGAAAAAACTCGAATAACGTCGATCTCATTCTCGAATACACATCCGGTATCTCATCCATTCTCGTAAAAAACATATAGTAGCTGTTTACGAAATAGATGGACATGGTCTCATTCATTATGTTCCGGTAATAATCCTTTAGTATCCCTCTGCTTCTGTATTCATTAAGAAGCATCTCATAGCATGTGAGCCTGTCCAGATGATGAGGAGCATTCTTTTTCATCATCGTCGATTCCGGATGATTATAATGATGAAGCGTCACATTCGTTACCACGACAGCACTTCTGGCATAGAACCTTATCAGTCTCTGCCAGTTTATATCCTCATATGCAAGATGTTCGGGAAACCATACATCGTTATCAACTATCATCTTACGGCGGTATACTGATTCACAAACATATCCGAGATTATACGAGATAAGGTCTGCTATATCACCCGGGCCGAATTCTTTCTCCAGAGTAACCGTATCATTATCATGATCCATTGTGAGATCGTAAAATATCTGATATTCTTTATCTTCACTGTGGTTGGATGTTATCATGTCCACAGATCCATCCTTCATCCCGGCCATATATGTTGCCAGTGCATCCGGTTCGAGCCAGTCATCTGCATCAAGGAAGCACACATATTCGCCAATTGCCTCCCTTATCGCAAGATTTCTCGCTCCGCCCTGTCGAAGATTCTTCTCATACGTCATCACCCTTATGGTGTCAGGATACTTTCTTTCCCAATTTCTTAAGTGCTCAAGAGTATCATCAGTTGAAGCATCATTTACGGTTATTACCTCAAACAGATCTCTTCCGACAGTCTGATCCACTGCCGATCCGATCGCCCTGTCCACATATTCGGCTGCATTATAACAAGGTATTATTATGGAAAACAGTCGTTTGCATGGCGTTTTTCCACTTAACGTTCCAAACCTCTCAACAAGCGCATCAACACTGTCAATTCCTTCAAACAGAAGCGATCGCCCGGATCTTCTTATCTCCTTCATGAACATATAATACGAAAGCGCCAGTATCCTGTACCTGTCCTTCGGAAACCTGTCTGTCATGCGGCCGTTGCGGATGAACAGGTAATATCCCTTTTCGTAATCATGTTCGGCAAATGACCTTAGATACTCTTCATATTCTTCTTCAAACAGCTTATCCTCCTCGCCTGCCAGTATCCGTTCAAGGTTTGTTATCGGAAGTCTGGATATCATCGACCACATAGACGTCAAGAGAGCAACCCGGTCTTCGGTGAATGCACCCATATCCCTCATAGCCACAATAGCATCATTGGATCCGAACAGTGAGATATGACTGAGCTGCGTCTTAATGACCGCAAGTTTATGTCCGTCATAGACGGAAGAAAGTGAATATATCGCAGGTATCCATTTGTCGATCCATACCTCCATGAGATTTGATTTCCACAGCGGTTTTGCTTTTTCGCTGTATCTCTTATCATCAAGACCGCTTTCGATCACGCGTATACTGCATTTATCAGTCTCCGTCAGACGTACGAATGTTGACAGCGTCTGATTGAAGTTATTCGTACCGGAAATACCATATAGACTCTCATACCGTACCCAGTCAACCGGATCAAGCATAGTATCCGTACGCCGTATAAGACATTCCCAGTTGGTAGTAAGTGCACCGTAATCTCCGAAGAACTCCACCGGATCTGTATATACATCTTTGGGACGCTTTGTTATGAGTTCATATCTGTCGCGCTCATCAACAGCAAACACTATATCATGATCTTCATCTATAGCCTCGCATATCCTATCAAGAGTCTCTCCTTCAAACCAACACCTGTCCTTGGTCGGCCATATATAATCATAATGTCCGTTAAGTCCGTCCCCACGCAGTACATGAAGATACTTGTCGTTTCCGCCGTCCCGTCCGCCAAATGATCCTGCTTCAATATAGTACAATCCGCACAGTCCTTTTGCGGCATACTCTGCGACTATCTTCCCCGTTTCATCTCCTGCACTTGAGTCATATATGTAGATGTCGATTCCTTTTTTGCCATACTCACCGCATATGTGACCCAGAACTTCACTGATCACATCCGGATGCTCATGTGTAAGATAGCAACATGCAACCCTGTTCTTCACTCTATCCCCAATCTGCAGGTCATGTCAGCCCCGCGGTCTTAAATATCTTCCCAAGTTGTATGTCGTACGAGAACTCATCGCGAACCTTGTTATGGCCGTTTTTTGCGATCCTCAGCCTTATATCGTCATTGCCAAGATAGAACATTGCCTTCTCGATGGCGTCTTCAACGCTCTCATACATTACAACCTCCTGTCCGTCAATAAAAAATTCTGCTATCTCAGGTTGGAAATTTGATATCAGAAATCCTCCTGCGCCAAGTACATCCAGGACACGAAGCGGTATACCGGACTGTGAAATACGTAGGTTGATATTGAGGTTTACCCTGCTGGCCTTGAATATTCGGGGCATCTCGGTCATATAGTCACAACTTCCTTTGTAATTGACGTTTCCAAGAAGTTCGTTATAATCCCAGGAATACAGGTTAAGCTTATATCTTTTTGACAGGATATTCAGAATGATTATCCTGTCTCCCCTTGTGATCTCACTGGCAATCGCAAATGAAAGCGCTTCTCTGGGCAGAAACAGATCCGCATCAGGATCTATCTCTCTAATATGGTCATTGATCCGCTTCACCAATCCGTCATCCAGCATCTCATCTATCATATAATAACCCAGGATCTTGGTCTGTGCTGCCACAGCAGCCTCGATATACCCCCTGCAGTAGTCATCCATCAGCTCCAAATACTTGTTGTACATGCTCTCGTACATCCTGCCGACAAATGATACATCGGCTCCGTAATACGCAATATCCTTCTCGCTGAGCTTTATGGAATCAAGCCTTGTGCAGTTTGCCGCGAGCGGCATGTGATATACATTATCAAAGCCCTTATCTCTGAATCCTTTAACCTGTACCTTATCAAACAGAAATACGGTATTACACGCCAGCCCCAGGGTTTCCTCAATATCCATGACGTTCAGCGGATTGTCATAGCTCCATGATACATACTTTATCCCTGCCCTGTCACAGCACTTTGCGACGAGCGGAAAGTAATTAACAGAGAAT
>JAFZQP010000016.1 GCA_017620345.1 Lachnospiraceae bacterium | reverse complement strand
TACGAAGTGCAAGATTGTAGCTGGCATTGAGCATACCGCAGTAAGCATCACCACGTCCGCTTGTCGTAACCGAGTCGTAATCTTCTTCTGCTGCCGCACAGAACATAACAGGTCCGTCATACTGCTGTGCGAGCATCGTCTCTGATATCTCGGGACCGAAGTTGCCAAGATATACGCAAAGTGCGTTACATCCTGCCTTCTTTATATCCTCAAGAGCCTGCTTCATGTGGATCTCGCTCTCGATTATCGTAACAGGACACTCATAGATATCTGCTGCATCATACTTCTTGGCATACGCATCAACAAGAGCTTTTCTTCTTCTGACGGTAAGCTCAGCGGGGAAACAGTCACGGCTTACGCCAACTATACCGATCTTCATTTTGGGAATGTTATTCATTTGTAATCCTCCTAATCCATTTTGTAGTTATCAGTACTCTGATACCTTCTGAAATATAATTGTATTGCAAATCATTCCGATTGTAAAATGTATAAATCACTTGAATCGGTTGATTTTTTTCTGCGTTTCGTTCAGATATCACCTGCGATATCGATGTTGACGCCTGTAAGTCCGACGTATGCCCCGTCGCCTGCTTCTGCCGACTCAGCGTGTGCAAGGAGCCATTTGTTGCATGCCGTCATCCACTTATCCTCTTCGTTCTTTGCCGTGATAGCGGGTACAGGCCCGTTCGTTCCCTTCGGAAGTACTATGACTACCTTGAACCCGTCACCTGCCTTGGCAGAGCAGGGTGCATAATGAAGTGTTGTCGCGAACACTTCCACAGCCTGGCCCTTCTCGGCTTTGAACGCTTTAACCTTTGATGTATCAAGCTTTCCGTTTACAATATCATCTTCCTTAGCAAGAAGAAGGATAAAATCAGTACATCCGAGATTGATCTCGCTGTCGCGGTGATACTCAAGACAATTGAGCTTTGTGTTATGCCCGTTGCAGTATCCTATCTGTATCGGCATTCCTCCGTATACATTGTTCTGAAGCAGTCCGAAAGCATCCGTATACTCAAGAGCCGGAACACTTCCGACATATTCAACCCCTGTCGGAAGAGGCGTCTTTTCATCAAGTGCCTTTATAAGGCTTGTAAAATCATATCCTTCAAGTACCTTGCCGTATGCGGCGAATTCAGGATCCGTAACCTTTTTGATCTCCATAAATCTTCTCCTTTCCTGTGAAACCCACCCCATTTAGAATAAACACTTAACCGTGGGATATATCTTCTTAAACTGCTGATATTTTTCCTCATATTTGGCCGTAAGATCCGCATCCGGTTCAACCGTATCTATGACCTTGACAAGTTTTTCGGCAGCATCCTTAACAGAAGCGAACTCTCCGCAACCAACGGCCGCAAGTATTGCTCCGCCATATCCCGGACCTTCCTCGGATTCGATGACCTGAACCGAGATGCCGAGAACATTGGCGATGATCTTTTTCCACAGCGGGCTCTTTGCTCCGCCTCCGCATATCTTGGTCTTCCTGATATCGATACCCAGTGACTTTGCTATCTCAAACGAATCCCTTATTCCGAAAGCAACGCCTTCAAGGACCGCCTGGGTCATCTCTTCACGTGTCGTATCCATGCTCATGCCGATGAACATCGCTCTCGCATCGGGATTGTTATGAGGACTTCTCTCTCCCATAAGATAAGGAAGGAAGAAGACGTTGTTACACCCGAGTTTCTCGATACCCTTCTGTTCACCTGCAAAATCAGTCGTCTTCAGAATATCTTCCATCCACCACTTGTTACAGCTTGCGGCAGAGAGCATGCATCCCATCAGATGGAAATTTCCGTCCGCATGTGCAAAAGCATGAAGTGCGTTGTTTTCATCAACACAGAACTCCTTGCTTGAGATAAATATTGTTCCGCTTGTACCAAGGGATATGTTACATCTTCCGTTTCCGACCGTTCCGGTACCTATTGCAGCTGCAGCGTTGTCGCCCGCACCTGCGATGATCTTGACCGTCTCCGGGAATCCCAGTTCATCCGCAACATCTTTTTTGATCGTTCCGACTACTTCATAGCTTTCGAATATCTTTGCAAGCTGGTCTTCTCTTACGGAACATATCTCCATCATCTCCTTTGACCAGCATTTATTCTTGACATCAAACAGGAGCATTCCCGAAGCATCCGATACATCTGTGCAGTGCACACCCGATAACTTGTATGCGATGTAGTCCTTCGGGAGCATTATCTTGGCGATCCTGTCAAAGAGCTGTGGCTCCTTCTCCTTCATCCAGAGGATCTTGGGAGCCGTAAATCCCGCAAAAGCTATGTTGGCCGTATACTTGGAAAGCTTGTCCTTACCTATGACGTTGTTCAGATACTCCGTCTGCTTCGAAGTACGTCCGTCATTCCACAGTATCGCGGGACGTATAACATTATCGTCCTTGTCAAGCACTACAAGACCATGCATCTGGCCGCCGAAGCTTATGCCTGCGATCTTGCTCTTGTCCGCATATTCCGTAAGTTCTTTGAGACCGGCCATGGTCTGCTCCCACCAGTCCTCGGGCTTCTGCTGTGACCAGCCGGGATAAGGAAATTCAAGCGGATATTCCTTTGATACGATTTTTTCTATTCCCCCTGTTTCGTTCATGAGAAGAAGCTTAACAGCGGATGTTCCAAGATCTACCCCAATATACAGCATCGTCTACCTCCTGTTATTAATATTCTTTACGGTGTTATCGTTTTGATCGTACCGTCTTCATTATACTCAAGTTCCGTGTATTTTACACATCTTCTGTGGTTGATGCCGTTTGACATCTCACAGTCATGATAGAAGATATACCATTTGCCGTGATACTCTGCTATCGAATGATGTGTCGTCCATCCGATAACCGGTTCCATTATCCTGCCGCCGTATGTGAACGGTCCTTCCGGCTTATCGCTAGTGGCATAAACAATATAGTGTGTCGTTCCGGTTGAATATGACAGATAATATCTTCCGTTATACTTGTGCACCCAGGGTGCCTCAAAATATCTCCGGTCCTCATCTTTTGCCGCAAGCGGTTTTCCGTTCTCATCGAGGATCTTTATCATGACCGGCTTCGTTGCAAATGACTTCATGTCATCGTTCATCTGTGCGAACATCGGACCAAGTGCATCCGCTTCGGGATCCGGTTCCGGCGAAAACGGTGCATCGGGATCGTATTTTCCCGTTGTCCATTTTTCGAGCTGACCTCCCCACAGCCCTCCGTAGTACACATATACCTTACCGTCATCATCCACGAAAGCACACGGATCTATGCTGTAACTTCCCTGAATGTAATCCGGTTCCGGAGTAAACGGTCCTACAGGCTTATCCGATGATGCAACACCGAGCCGGAATATCCCGTCCTTGTCCCTTGCGGGAAAAAACAGGTGATAGCGTCCGTTCACATATGCCGCATCGGGTGCCCACATCTGACTGCTGACCCATGGTACGTCATCCTCCGACAATGCCAGTCCGTTATCTTTGCACTGCGAATCCGGATCATCCATCGACAGCACGTGATAGTCTCTCATCTGGTATTCATCGCCGTTATCGTTATCCTCATCCTCATGCGGAATGTCATGAGAAGGATAGATATATATCCTGTCATCAAACACATGCGCAGACGGATCTGCGGTGAACATATGACGCACTAATGGCGTTCTTTCTTTACTCATAGTGTCTCCTATTTTTTATTTGCTTCATGAGTCCCTTCTATCTGCCTATCTTAAGGACGCTCGGCCATTTGGATCGCCTTCGCCCCTCGCCGGGGTGGCATCCCGCACTTCGTACGGGATATGCGATAGGGGCCTCGCGGTGCAGACAGACCTCTTCCCAATTCACTTCGTGAATCGGGCCCCTTCTATCTGCCTATCCTTTAACGGCGCCTGCCGTAAGACCTTCTACTATCTGGTTTGCAAATGCAACATATGCGATGATCGTAGGAACGATCGCGATCAATATCGCTGCGAACATCTGACAATAGTTGGTGTGATACGGTCCCACGAACTTAGTCAGTGAAACCGGAAGTGTCTTCTTGGTCTCATCGGATATGAATACCATCGCAAGAAGCAGCTCATTCCAGTTTGATACGAAAGACATAAGTCCCGTTACCATGAATCCGGTCTTGGCAAGAGGAATGGCAACCGTTCCGAACATCTTATATACGCTGCAACCGTCAATACATGCCGCCTCAAACAACTCGTTCGGTATCCCTTCGAAAAATCCCACCATGATATAGATCGTTATCGGAAGGGAGAATGTGATATAAGGGATGATTATCCCGACAAGTGTATTACTCATCTTCCAACCCGAAAACTGAACGAACAGCGGTATCAGTATCGTATGGATCGGTATCATCATTCCTATAAGGAAGTAATACATTGATATTTTTGAGAGCTTCCAACGGAGCTTGGCGATAGCAAATGCCGCCATGGACCCAAACAACATGGATACAACGAGTGTCGTAGAACATACGATAAGTGAATTGAGCATCGCCGTTCCGAGATGACCCTTGGTCCATGCAAATTCATAGTTGCCCCATACTATATGTTCAGGCATTGCCCACGGCGACAGCATAAGGGTACTGTCATCCTTGAGGGATGTGATAAGAACCCACAGGAGGGGAACTATGTAAATGATCGCCAGAAGTGTGAGAAATATGTATATGAAGGTTGAAACAACTCTTGCATGCTGTTTTTCCTTGCTGATCGTTATCGTGTTTGACATTATCTTTATCTCCTTTTCTGAACTTCAATACATTTGCATTTATTCATAACTCTCGGTCTTGACGAACTTGTTGATGATGACCGTCATTATCAGGCAAAGGATCAGGAGAATAACACCGATCGCAGAGCCGTATCCGAGCTTTCTGAACTTAAATGCCGAGGTATAGAGGTGTGTTGCGATAACGTCGGCTTTGTGACTTAAGAATCCTTCGGGTATCATATTGTAGATAAGATCGAAGAACTTCAGTGACCCTATTGCGTTAAGTGACATTGCCGTTGCAACCATGGGCTTGATCAGAGGAAGCGTTATGTAGAAGAATGCCTGCTTCTTATCACATCCGTCTATGTAGGCTGCTTCATATACATCCGAACTTATACCGGATATCTGTGCCATGTAGAGCATCATTGACTGTCCGACATACTGCCACAGAGCCACAAATGAAACTACCCATATCGGCAGGATGATATATCCGTCGGTATTGAACAGCCACTGTGGTCCGAGCGTGCAGTCCCCTCCCCATGCACCCAGGGATGCAAGCATCTGGTTGATACCGAGTCTGGGCGTGAACACAAACATCCACAGAAGACCGAGAGCTGCCGAAGACAGGACACAGGGCAGGTAGTAAATATTCTTGAAGAGGTTTCGTCCCTTTTTGATATTTGTAAGGAGCGCTGCAAGAAAGAGTCCGAAGATCAGCTGCGTTACTATCGAGAACACCATAAAGAACATGGAATTACGGAACGCGATCTTCATTGTCTGGTCCTTGGTAAGCAGCTGCACATAGTTCTTGAGGAACTTCATATCCTCAAAGCCAAGGAATTTGGGTTTGCCCGGAAGCTTGTAATTACAAAACGAATAGTAGAACGCCTTACATACCGGAACGAACAAAATAGCTGTAAACAATATGAGCGCCGGCGCGATAAAGAGGATTATCGCTTTCTTATTTCTCATTAACTTGTCCATAAATACCTCCCTATAGATGATTTTTATAACCCTTGTTTAATGATACGAAGTATTCATACCCTTAAACAAGGTCAGCACCCAATTACAGGGTGCTGGCCGATTGTAAAGTGTTGGTTTACCGCATATTTCCGATAATTACCAAACGTTGTCCTCATAGTACTGCTCGATGGGATCAAGAGCTGTAGCGGGATCTGTTCCCTTGAAGATCTCTACGAAACAGTTATCGAATGTTGAACCTGCCTCTGTATCAGCAAGAGACTCGTTGTAGAATCCGAATGTTGAAGAAGC